>CAZCEL010000313.1:0-6257 GCA_964497175.1 uncultured Bifidobacteriaceae bacterium | reverse complement strand
GACGAAGAAAGGGACGCTCTTTATCTATCCGCCGCAGGCGGATTTAGTCCAACCTTGCGCTGGAGCCGACGGCGCACCGACACTGGTTGCGCCGCGGCTCATCGCTGTCGTTGGGCTGAGGGCGCTCCGGTTCTTTTCGCCGGCACGTCTCGCCAGTCGAACGATGACCGGTCGAACGACCATGCGCACTGCAGACGCCGGCGATGCTGTCGGAGCTGGCCACGATATAATTTCGTCGCCCGGCCTTGGATCGCCTTGACAAGTTCTCAGACCCTCTGTCAGGCCCGCGCGCGCCTTCCCGCGTGGCGGCCGCCACGCTCTTGTCCATTCGAATTGCCGCTCTGGCCGCATCGCTCGTGTTTGTGTCGGTCAGCTTCCGCTGGGACAGCCAGCATCTGCTGCCGTGGAGCGTACGCATTGGCGGAACGCTCGCCGTCCTGCTGATCGCCGTCTGCCTGGCCCGCACGTCCTGGTGGGGTGACGGGGTAGACCGGCTCCGCCGGATTGTCGATCGCCGCGGCGGCTGGCTGTGGGCAACAGCCTTGTCGCTCGTGACGGTGTGCGCCAGCGCAGCCCTCACCTACGGGGTGCTCGAACCGATCCCGCACATCGAGGATGAAACGGCATACCTCTTCCAAGCCAAGGTGTTCGCGGACGGTCGCCTCTACGCCCCGGCGCCGGCTTTGCCTGAGTTCTTCCCCTCGTCCTGGATCATCACCCGCGAGGACCGGTGGTTCGCGGTATTCCCGCCGGGGTGGCCGTTGCTGCTGGCCGTGGGAACGAAGGCCGGCGTGCCGGCCCTGGTCAATCCCATCCTCGCGGGACTGTGCGTGCTCGTGCTCTTCGGCCTCCTGCGGGAAGCAGCGGAGCGAACCGCGGCTGCGTACGGCACGGCGCTCGCTGTCGCGTCGCCGTTCTTTCTATTCATGGGCGCCAGCCTCATGTCCCACACGGCGATGCTGCTCTTCACCTCGATCTCTACACTCTGTCACTTGAAGGGCCTCCACCGGGATCGGAGCCGGGGCTGGTTCCTCCTGGCGGGGCTTGCGTCGAGCATGGCTGTGCTGATCCGTCCTCCCGACGCGGTTGCGCTGTGGTGCGCGCAGGGCCTGTACGGCGTGGTGACCGCGCGCGGGCGGCTCCTTCGCGTATCCGCAGGGCTTGCGCTCTCGGCGATCGGGCTTCTGCCAGGCGCTCTTCTCTACCTGGCCTACAACCGCGTGCTGACCGGATCGTGGTTTCTCACACCAGTCGCATTGATATCCCCGAACCTCGGCCTTGGCTTCGGTCCACGTATGGGAGCCAATTGGGACACGTTCGAGACGCCGGGCCACGATCTGGGGCGCGCCCTTCTGAATCTCAACTTCAACAGTTCGGTCCTGAGCCAGGATCTGTTCGGCTGGCCGATGTCGTCGTTGACTGCGCTCCTCGTGCTGTGGACGTTCAACGGACATCGCAGAGGGGTTGGACTCGCGTCGCTGGCCATCGCGAGCATCGTCGGCGCATATGCGTTGTACTGGTACCATGGCGTGGGCTTTGGCGCCCGGTTCTATTTCGGCCTGATGCCTTACCTGGTGCTGCTCACGGTCGCCGGCGTCCGCGCGCTGCCGGGGCTGCTCGAATCGCGCTTCACGCCCATCGCACGGATGTCATTCGTTCACCTGACCGCAGCGGTTGTCACGCTGTCGAGCGTCTTCGCGTGGGGGATCTACGTGCCGAAGGTCAGCCTCCTCGGTCCGTACTACAATCAACGAGGGATCAACGCTGGACTGTATGAGTTCGCCGCCCGCGAGCGTCTCGACTCGGCCATCGTCTTCGTGCGGGCGCCGCGCGTCGATCTGTTCGGGCCCGGGCTGGTCGCCAACAGCCTGCCGCTCGGATCGGGCAGCGTCATCTACGCCTTCGACCGCGGCCCGGCCAACACGCGACTTGTCGCCCAGTTTCCCGATCGGAGGGTTCGCGAATTCTCCTACGTCCCTGAGCGCAACCTTCACGAGATCCGGTTCAACCGCCTGGTGCGATCGGTGAAGAACAGGCTCGGCCTCGCGAGGACTGCCGGACACGATGCGCATGTCGCCCCGACCTCTTAACGTCCTGCAGGTCTGCGATCACCTGGGCTGGGAGGGATCGCGCATGCACGGGGTGAAGCGCCTGTTCAGCTGGATGATCCCGCGCTTCAACCCGGCGCTGTGTCGCGTCTCGCTGGTCAGCCTTCGCAGGAAGGATCTGTCGGAGGAGACGCTCGACGGGCTGGGCATCGACATCACGTATCTGGCCAGGTCCAAGTTCGATCCGTTGACGCTCCGGGACATGTTGCGGGTCATCGACGCCCAGCAGACCGACGTGCTCCATCTCCACGGCTATGGCGCGACCACGTTTGGCAGGCTGGCCGGCGCGCTCCGCGGCCTCCCGGCGATTCTGCACGAGCACGCAAACCTGACCGACACGCCCTGGTTCCAGAAGATCGCCGATCGAGCGCTCGAACCCTTCACGGATATCGCCCTGGCCGTGTCAAGAAGTACGGCCGATTTTGTCGTCACTGCGCGGCTCGTCTCGCCGTCGAAGGTGAAGGTGGTCTACCTGGGCGTGCCGCTCGAGGAGTTCAGCCGGCCGCGCAGCGACACCGAGATCGAGGACGCACGCCAGGAACTGGGCATCGCGCCGGGCGAGTTCGCCGTGGGTACGATCACGCGTCTCCACGAGTCGAAAGGGAACTCGTACCTGGTCGACGCGGCGGCGACGGTGATCCGCGAGCGGCCTCACGCGCGTTTCTTTCTTGTTGGGGAAGGTCCGCTGCGTGCGGATCTCGAGGCACAGGCTGTCAGGCTTGGGCTTGGCGATCGGTTCGTCTTCGGGGGCTTCCGGCGGGACGTCGCGCGCACGCTCTCGGCGTTCGATCTGAGCGTCTTCCCGTCGCTCTGGGAAGGCACGCCGATCACGGCATTCGAAGCGTTGGCCATGGGCAAGCCCATCGTCGCCACCGACGCGGACGGGCTGCTGGACATCCTCACGGACGGCCGCGACGGGGCGATCGTCCCGAAGCGGGACTCCGCAGCGCTGGCCCGCAAGATCATCTGGGCGATCGACCGCCCCGACGAACGGACGCGCCTGGCGACGGCGGCGCGGATGGCCGGACGTCAGTACGATATCGACGTCTTCGTCCGCAAGATGGAGCGCTTGTACGCGCTTCTGCATCAGGCCGTGCGAGCAAACAGACGCCGCGGCCTCGCGGCCGCGGACCTGTCGTTCCTGACGGCCGAGACCTCCGCCTGATGAACGCCGACCTGTCGCAGCCGTCGCGGCACCGTGGACCCGTCGTCCTCGGGTTCGTGCTGTTCGCCGTTGCGGGGGCGGTGGCCGTGTCGGTCGACGTGCCACGCACCGGCTACGGTGTCAAGAGCGACGAAGCCACCTACGTCATGGCCGCAATGAGCGTGGCGTTCGATGGCGACTTGCAGTACCGGCGGCACGATCTCGAGCGGTTCGCCGGTCTGTATCACAGCGGCCCCGAGGGCATCTTCCTCAAGCGCGGCAAAGAGCTGCGCATTCGGGTTCGTGCGCCCTTTCCGTTCGTACACCTCGTCAGGCGGCCGGACCCGGATCCGAGCCGCCTCTATTTCGGCAAGGCCGTGGCGTACCCGGTGACCGTCGCACCATTCGTGCGCTTTCTCGGGCTCAACGGCTTTCTCGTCTTCCACGTTCTGCTGCTCGCTGGCTGTGGCGTGGCGGCCTACGTGTTTCTGGCGGCGCAGTCCTCCGCCGGCGCCGCCGCCACGTTCACCACGGCGTTCCTCGGGGCATCGGTGCTGCCCGTGTACGGTGTCTTCCTCATGCCCGAGATCTTCAACTTCGCGCTGGTCTTTTTCGCCTACTTCCTGTGGCTCTACAAGGAGGTGGCGCCCTCTTCCCGTCTGGCCGGACGCTGGACGGATCTGCTGGCGGCGGCTCTGCTTGGCGTCGGCACCTACTCGAAGCCGCTGCCAATCGCCGTGCTCGTCGCGCCCATCGTGGTCCTGGCCTGGACACGCCGGCGCTGGGCGTGGGGGCTTCTGGCCGGCGCCGTGTCCGTGCTCGTTGCGGCGGGGTGCTTCTCGGTGAACGCCGCGGTCTCGGGCGAGTTCAACTACCAAGGCGGCGAACGGCGGACCTTCTACGGCGCGTTTCCGTTCGATGCGCCCGACGCCACGTGGGACCGGCGGGGCAGCGGAGCCATCGACGACCCAGGTGCGGCCGCCCAGGCGGTCCTGACCAGCCCGGAGCTTCCAATCCGATTCGCACGCAACGTGAAGTACTTTCTCATTGGCCGACACTTCGGCTTCCTGCCGTACTTCTTCCCTGGCGCCGTCGCCATCGGCGTGTGGGTGATGTCGCGTACTCGAAGAGACACCTGGCGGATTCTGACCTTCGGCGCGTTCGCGGGATCGGCCGTGGCGCTGCTGCTCGTGCTGCCCTTCACCTGGAGCGGGGGTGGGGGCCCCCCCGGGAACCGGTATCTGTTCAGCTCGTACCCGATCCTGTTCTTCCTGATGCCGCCGCTCGGCTCCTTCGCGCCTGGGCTTCTGGCGTGGGTCGGCGGAGCGCTGTTTACCGCCAAGATGCTCGTGGATCCATTTGCGGCCGCAAAGTTCACCTGGCAACTCGTCGAGAAGGGTCCCGTCCGCAGGCTGCCAGTGGAGCTGACGATGGCCAACGACCTCCCCATGCGGCTCGCCCAGCAACCGCTGCGCGGCCACGTGCACTACGGGCCGGAGGACGAACGCGGCTCGCTGCTGTATTTCCTGGACCAGAATGCCTGGCCACCGGAGCCTAACGGCATGTGGGTTTCGGGTGCAGGACGGGCCGACATCATCGTCCGTACGGTGCGTCCGATCCAGCGTCTCGAGGTGGAGGCGGAGTCGCCGATTCCCACAGTGCTGACGGTGTCCATGGGGAAGGACCCGGTGACGGTGACCATCACGCCAGGGCAGGTCGTGCGTTTCACTGTGCCGGCCTCGGGCGTCGGTGGCGCCCGGAACAACGAATTCAACTACCTGATGACGGCCCGCTCGACCGAAGGGTTCATTCCGCACCTGGTCGACCCACAGTCGCGCGATTACCGCAACCTCGGGGCGCAGGTCCGATTCCGGCACGTTCCAGCCACGTCCGCGCGCTGAGGGCCGCGGCGGCAATCGTGCGAGAATCACACAGCGATGCGGATTCTGATGATCGCTCCCGAGCCGTTCTTCGAGCCACGGGGGACGCCCTTCAGCGAGTACCACAGGATTCGCGCGCTCACGGCGCTCGGCCACCAGGTCGACCTGGTCACGTATCCGTTCGGACAGGACATGGCGATCCCCGGCCTTCGCATCTTTCGATCGGTGCGGCCTCCGTTTCTCCGCGGCGTCAAGGTGGGGCCCTCGCTGGCCAAGGTGCCGCTCGACCTGTGCCTGGCTGTCTCCGCCTGCCGGCGCGCGTTGGCCGGCCGGTACGACGCAGTTCACTCTCACGAAGAGGGCGGCGTGATCGGGGTGGTGATTGCGGCCGCGCTTCGAGTGCCTCACCTCTATGACATGCACTCGAGCCTGCCACAACAGCTCTCGAACTTCGCGTTTCCACGATCGAGGCTGCTCCTCGGTCTCGTCCGCGCGGCCGAGCGTCTGATGGTCCGGCGTTCGCGGGTCGTGGTGGTGATCTGTCCGTCGCTCGAGCAGACTGTACGGGCCATCGCTCCCTTCGCGCGCGTCGTGCTCATCGAAAACGCGCCTGGATCGATAGACGGCGACGTATCGGTGGAACGGACGCTGGCCGTGCGGTCGCGACTGGGCCTTGGCGCTGACACCCCGCTCGTCGTGTACACGGGCACGTTCGAGGCCTACCAGGGTCTCGACCTGCTGTTTGCCGCCCTGTCGGTCGTAGGCAAGGAGCGGCCCGATGCTCGTCTGTTGCTTGTCGGCGGCAAGCCGGATCAGGTGGCGCGCGCGCGGGTCCAGGCGGAGGCCGCGGGAGCGGGCGGATTGGCCATCTTTGCCGGCGAGCAACCGGCCTCCGACGTGTTCGCGTTCCTGTGCGCCGGCGACGTGCTGGTGTCGCCGCGATCGAGGGGGACGAACACACCGTTGAAGATCTACCAGTACCTCCGTTCGGGTAAGCCCATTGTCGCCACGCGGCTGCTGACCCACACGCAGGTGCTCGACGACAGCACGGCCGTTCTGACCGAACCGACGCCCGAAGACTTCGCGCGCGGCGTCTTGACCCTCCTCGACGACTCCCAGCGCGCG
>CAZCEL010000312.1:0-6300 GCA_964497175.1 uncultured Bifidobacteriaceae bacterium | reverse complement strand
GATCATGCCTAGTCTCGTGGGCTCGGAGATGTGTATAAGAGACAGAAGATCGTGGGAACGGTCCGCTTTGCCGTGGATCCCAAGCACCCGCACAACCAGGTCATCGCCGATATCGGCAAGGCGCCGGTGAACGCCGCCGGCCGCGTCGAGTTCTCGGCGGATCTCCATGTCCTCCGGCCGCTCGACCCGTCGCGGTCCAATGGCGTGGCGCTCGTCGAGGTCGTGAACCGCGGCCGAAAGCTCGCCCTGAGCGGCTTCGATCGCGGCGGGTCGAACGATCCTGAGACAGAGGCCGATCTCGGGGACGCGTTTCTGATGCGCCAGGGATTCACGCTGGTGTGGGTCGGGTGGCAGTTCGACGTGCGGCGTCAGGGCGGCGCCCTGGGCATCGAGGTGCCCGCGGCGACGGGTGTCACGGGCATCGTTCGCGCCGAGTTCACGCCGAACGAGCGGACAGCCGAGCAGACGGTGGCGGACCTGGTGGCTTACACGCCGGCGGACCCGGGTGGGTCCGAGACGACTCTCACCGTGCGCGACGGCATGTTCGGAAGGCGTGAGACCGTCGCGCGGGATCAGTGGACGCTTTCGAACAGCACGATCAGACTGGCCGGCGGCTTCGAGCCCGGCCGCACCTATGAGATCGCGTTCAGGGCGAAAGACCTCCCGATCGCCGGGCTGGGCCTGGCGGCGTTCCGCGACGTGGCGTCCTGGATCAGACGTTCACCCGACGCCGTGGTGCGCGCGCAGCACGCCGTTGCCTTCGGTTCGTCCCAGAGCGGCCGCTTCCTCCGCACGTTCATGTACTACGGCTTCAACACGGACGAGCGCGGCGCCCAGGTCTTCGATGGCGTCTGGGCGCACATCGCAGGCGCCGGCCGGCTGAGCCTGAACGAGCGCGGCGCCACACCCAACGCGCTGTCGATGTGGACAGCCACGTCATTCCCGTATGCGGACGCCGCCGAACGCGATCCGCTGACCGGCACGGTGGAAGGGCTCCTCGACAACGAGCGCGCACGAAGGAACCAGCCGAAGATCTTCTACACCAACTCGTCGGTGGAGTACTGGGGCGGGGGCCGGTCGGCCGCGCTGGTTCACACCAGCCCGGATGGCAGAAAGGATCTGAAGCTTGCCGATACCACGCGCGTGTACCTGCTGACCGGCACGCAGCATTCCCCGGCCCGTTTTCCGTCCCGTGTATCGACCGGACAGCTGATGGACAATCCCGTTGAATATTGGTGGACGCTCCGGGCGCTGCTCGTGGCCATGGAGCGCTGGGTGCGGCACGGCGACGCCCCTCCCGCCAGCCAGTATCCGCGGATTTCAGACGGCACGCTCGTCGCCGCCGCCGCGGTGGCCTTCCCCCAGATACCCGGAATGCAGAGGCCCCACGCGATCTCCCCGGCACGCCACCACGACACGGCGCTCCCGCTGCTCGTGCCTCAGGTCGACGAGGACGGCAACGAGCGAGCGGGCATCCGCACGCCGGAGATTGCCGTACCGGTCGCGACCTACACGGGGTGGAATTTCCGGAACGCCAGCATCGGGGGAACCGAGCATCCCGTCAACCTGCTGGGCGCCGCGATTCCCTTTACCAGAACGCCTGCGGAACGGCAGACCAGGCGCGATCCCAGGCGCTCGATCGAGGAGCGCTATCCCTCGGGCGAAGGCTTTCTGGCGATGGCGCGCGGGGCTGCGGATCGGCTGGTCAAGAGCGGCTATCTGCTGGCCGCCGATGTCGAGTCCATGATGGCGCGGATGGAAGCGCACTGGTCGGGCATCAAGGGCACGAACTGAAAGGGCCAACCGACAACGACGAGCCCGGCACGATGCGCCCAGACGCGGGGCGCCGCCCGCGCTCGACCCCAGGCCCGCTATTGAGCTGGCTTATGAAAGTCACCTCATCATAATAGGCGCTGATGATCTCGTAAAATGTATTGATTTGACAGCGTGAGCCTGACAAGCTGTAATGCCGTGGTGATGGTGCTTGTGCTCACACGCCGCGCCTGGGCTGCCGAAGCGGTCGGTGTCCGCGTCCTCGGCGTGGTCATTCCGGTCCCCCGGGCGACCGGATGATGGCACCGTCCCAAGCGAGAGGGTTCCAAGGGGCCATCATCCGATAACGGTGATGGCCCTTTTCATTTGCCATGCGCATTGCCTATCAAGGTGAACCGGGAGCGTTCAGCGAGGCGGCCGCGCGGCATGTCAGCGCGGACGCCCAGCTCATCCCGTGCCGGGCTTTCGAGGACGTGTTCGAGGCCGTGGACGCCGGGCCCGCCAACTGCGGCGTGCTCCCGATCGAGAACTCGATCGGTGGGAGCATTCACCGCAACTTCGACCTGCTCGTCGAACATCACCTGCCGATCGTCGGAGAGGTGGAGCTGCCGGTTGTGCACCATCTGCTGGCTCTGCCGGGTCGCACGCTCGCCGACATCCGGCGCATCTATTCGCATCCCCAGGCGCTGGCGCAGTGCGACCGCTTTCTCCGCACGCTCACCTCTGTCGAGGTCATCGCGACGTACGACACTGCCGGCAGCGCGAAGATGGTCGCCGACCAGAAGCTGGCCGATGGCGCGGCCATCGCGTCGGCGCGCGCGGCCGAGGTGTTCGGGCTGACGATCCTTCAGTCGTCCATCCAGGACTACGCGCACAACGTCACGAGGTTCCTCATCATCGGCCGCCGCCCCTTATCGGAGGAGCGGCCGGACAAGACCACCATCGTCTTCACGCTGTCGAACGAGCCCGGCGCGCTCTTCAAGGCGCTGAGCGCGTTCGCGCTGCGAGGCATCGATCTGACCAAGCTTGAGTCGCGGCCGATTCCGGGGCGCAAGTGGGAGTACCTGTTCTACGCGGATCTCGCGGCCTCGCGCGAGGATCTGCCGTGTGCGCGCGCCCTTGCGCATCTGGCCGAGTTCGCGCCCATGCTGCGGGTGCTCGGGTCCTACCCGAGCTACAAACCGGCCGCAACCCCCGCGGCGGCCAATTCCTTCGAGATTTCCGCGTGAGCACCAGACCCAATCCGCTGACCACGGGCCCCAGCCGCGCCCCCGCCCGGGCGATGCTCAAGGGGGCCGGCTTCTCTGACGCCGATCTCCAACAGCCGCTCATCGGCGTCGCCAACACCTGGATCGAGATCGGGCCCTGCAACCTGCACCTCAGGACTCTGGCCGAGCACGTCAAGGCCGGCGTCAGGGCCGCCGGCGGCACGCCGATGGAGTTCAACACGGTCTCGATCTCCGACGGCATCACGATGGGCACCGAGGGGATGCGGGCCTCGCTCGTCAGCCGCGAAGTGATCGCCGACTCGATCGAGCTCGTCGCGCGCGGCAACGGCTTCGACGGGCTGGTCGTCCTCGTCGGCTGCGACAAGACGATCCCCGGGGCCGTGATGGCGCTGGCCCGTCTGAACATGCCGGGCCTCGTCCTGTACGGCGGCTCGATCGCGCCCGGGCAGTTCCAGGGGAGGGAAGTGACGGTGCAGGACGTGTTCGAGGCCGTCGGCGCTCATGCGGCCGGCCGCATGTCGGACAGCGACTTCATGCTGCTCGAGGACGTGGCCTGTCCGGGGGCCGGAGCGTGCGGCGGGCAGTTCACCGCCAACACGATGTCGATCGTGTGCGAGGCGCTCGGCATTTCGGTGCTCGGGAGCAACAGCGTGCCGGCAACCGATCCCGCCAAGGCGCAGGTCGGGCGCGCGGCCGGTGAACGCGCGGTTGCCCTGGCCCGCGTCGATCTGCGGCCCAGGTCGATCATCACGCGGACGGCCATCGAGAACGCCATCGCGGTCGTGGCGGCCACAGGGGGGTCGACCAACGCGGTTCTGCACCTGCTGGCGATTGCCTCCGAGGCGGGCGTCGAGCTAGCGCTGAGGGACTTCGACCGCATCAGCGATCGCACGCCGCTCATCGCGGATCTGAAGCCGTCGGGCCGTTTCGTGGCGACCGATCTGCACAAGGCCGGCGGCAGCACGCTCGTCATGAAACGCCTCATCGAGGCGGGCGCCGTGTCGGGCGACGCGTTGACGGTCACGGGCCGCACGCTGCGGGAAGACGCGGCAAGGGCCGTCGAGACGGCGGGCCAGCAGGTCGTGCGCCCCCCCGACAGACCGCTCAAGCCGCACGGCGGCCTGGTAATCCTCTTCGGCAACCTGGCGCCCGAGGGCGGCGTGCTCAAACTGTCGGGCACCGAGCGCGCCCGACATCGGGGTCCAGCCCGCGTGTTCGACAGCGAGGAGGACGCGTTCGACGCCGTGCAGCGCCAGTCCATCAAGCCCGGCGACGTCGTGGTCATCCGCTACGAGGGCCCCGCGGGTGGTCCCGGCATGCGTGAAATGCTGGCAGTCACCGCGGCCATTGTCGGGGCCGGCCTCGGCGACTCGGTCGCGCTCATCACCGACGGCCGTTTCTCGGGCGCGACCCGGGGGTTCACTGTCGGCCACGTGTCGCCCGAAGCGTCGCGCCGGGGTCCGATTGCCGCCCTTCGCGACGGCGACATGGTCGTGCTCGACGTGGCGAGCCGGCGGCTCGATGCCGAGCTGAGCCAGGAGGAAATCGAGGCGCGGCTCGCGGCGTGGACGGCGCCCGCGCCTCGCTATCGGACCGGCGTCATGGCCAAGTACGCGCGCACGGTCTCGTCGGCGTCGAGCGGGGCCGTGACGGGATAGATGGATTCATGAGGTGTCCATGACTGAGAAGACAGGCGCCCAGATTCTCTGGGAATGCCTCGTGCGCCAGGGCGTGACCGTTGTCTTCGGCTACCCGGGCGGCGCCATCCTGCCCGCGTACGACGCGATGCTGGATTTCCCGATCCGCCACATCCTGGTGCGGCACGAGCAGGGCGCGACGCACATGGCCGACGGCTACGCCAGGGCGACCGGTAAGGTGGGAGTCGCCATCGCAACGTCCGGCCCGGGCTCGACCAACATGGTGACCGGCATCGCGACGGCCATGATGGATTCCTCGCCAATCGTGTGCATCACGGGCCAGGTCGGGAGCGGGCTGATCGGCTCGGACGCCTTTCAGGAGACCGACATCACGGGCATCACGCTGCCTATCACGAAGCACAACTATCTCGTGTCGCATGCCCGCGACATCGCGCCGGCCCTCCGCGACGCGTTTGCCGTGGCCGCCAGCGGGCGGCCCGGCCCCGTGCTCGTCGACATCACCAAGGACGCGCAGCTGGGCACGGCGGTGTTCGATTGGGACCAGGCGGCCCCCGACCTCGACGCGCTCATGCGACCGGGCCATTCGAGCGGGGTCGACCCGGTGACGCTCATCAATCAGGCCGAGCGCCCGCTCATCCTGGCCGGGCACGGCATCCTGCTCGGAGGCGCCGAGCGGCCCTTCGGCGCGTTGGTCGAGAAGACCGGGATTCCGGTCGCGATGACGCTGCTCGGCATCGGCTGCTTCCCGGCGTCGCATCCACTCAATCTCGGCATGATGGGTATGCACGGCGAGGCCTGGGTGAACACGGCGATCCAGGAGGCCGACCTGCTGATCGCGCTCGGCATGCGGTTCGACGATCGGGTCACCGGCAACCTCAAGACCTACGCGCCCAACGCCAGGAAGATCCACGTGGACATCGACCCGGCCGAGCTCAACAAGAACGTTCACGTCGACGCCGCCATCTCGGGCGATGTCGGTGCCGTGATCCGCGGATGGATGGCCGGCCTCACACGGGTCGATCGCTCGCGCTGGCTCGCCCGCATCGCCGATCTCAAGGGCGACTCGGCCGTCCGCGACATCCAGAACCTGCCCGACGATGGGCACTTGTATGCGGCGCATGTCATCAACGATCTCTGGCGGCTGACCGACGGGCGGGCGCTGGTCGTCACCGACGTGGGCCAGCACCAGATGTGGGAGGCGCAGTACTACCACCACGAGGCGCCACGCTCGCTCATCACGTCGGGCGGCCTCGGGACGATGGGGTTCGCGCTGCCCGCAGCCATCGGCGCCAAGGTCGGACGGCCGGATGCGGAGGTGTGGGTGATCGCCGGCGACGGCGGTTTCCAGATGACCATGCCGGAGCTCGCGACGATGGTGCAGGAGGACCTGGACGTGAAGATCGCCGTGATCAACAACGGCTATCTGGGCATGGTCCGGCAGTGGCAGGAGTTCTTTTACCAGCGGCGGTACGCGGCCACGCCGATCTCGGGTCCCGACTTCGCCAAGCTGGCCGAAGCATTCGGCGTCTGGGGAGCGAGGGTGACGGCCCGGGCCGAAGTGGCCGGCGCCGTCGCGGCGGCCAGGCGGCAGCGCGGCGCGCTCATCGACTTCCGCGTGGAGCAGGAGGACTCGGTCTACC
>CAZCEL010000311.1:4428-6307 GCA_964497175.1 uncultured Bifidobacteriaceae bacterium | reverse complement strand
CGAGGGCGCCGAGCTCGTCACCGATGTCGTGCTGGTCGACCAGGCGCCGATCGGCCGGACGCCGCGGTCGAATCCGGTCACGTATCTGAAGGCCTTCGATCCGATCCGCGAGCTGTTCGCCGCCACGCGGGACGCCCGCGCCCGCGGGCTCACCGCGAGCCACTTCTCCTTCAACGTTCCCGGCGGCCGCTGCGAGGCGTGTCAAGGGGAGGGCGAGGTCCGCGTCGACATGCAGTTTCTGGCGGACGTCTTCGTGCCCTGCGATCACTGCGACGGCAAGCGCTTCAAGCCCCAGGTGCTCGATGTCCGTTACCGCGGCCGGACAATCCATCAGGTGCTGGACCTGACCGTCCGCGAGGCGCTCACGTTCTTCAGCAGCTCTCCCAAGGTCCTGCGCCGGCTCCAGGTCCTCGACGAGATCGGCCTGGGCTATCTGCGGCTGGGGCAGCCGGCGACGACGTTGTCGGGTGGTGAGGCGCAGCGGATCAAGATCGCCGCGCACCTGTCCTCGCGCGGAGGAGAGCGGCTGCTGTACATCCTCGATGAGCCGACGACCGGCCTGCACTTCGACGACATCGCCAAGCTGCTCACGGCATTTCGAAAGCTGCTCGAGGCCGGCGATACGCTGGTGGTCATCGAGCACAATCTAGATGTCATCAAGACGGCCGATTACGTCATCGATCTCGGACCCGAAGGCGGCGAGGCCGGCGGCCGCCTCGTCGCCGCCGGCGCTCCCGAGCAGGTGGCGCAGGTCGAGGCCTCCCACACCGGCCGCTATCTCCGGACGGCGCTCGCCGAGGGCCGGTCGCACGCGTATCAGACCGCGAAGGGTCAGTAGAGGGAGGCGCGTGTCAGTGAAGCTTTCGCGCGCGTTCTACTGCCGGCCGACGCTCGATGTGGCACGCGACCTGCTGGGCAAGGTACTCGTGCACGCCAGGCGCGGCGTGATCACCGGGGGCGCGATCGTTGAAGTCGAGGCGTACATTGGCGAGTCGGATCCAGCGTGCCATGCCGCTCGGGGCCCGACCCCGCGGAACCGGCCGCTGTACGGCCCGCCCGGACATGCCTATGTGTATCTGAACTACGGCATCCATTGTCTGGTCAACGTGGTCACCGAGCCCAGGGGCGTTCCAGCCGCGGTGCTCATTCGCGCGCTGGACCCCGTCGACGGCATCGCCGTCATGCGGAGACGGCGAGCCCGGGCGGCCGGGCGTGGGCGCCCCCGGCGCCCGACGAGGCCGACAGATCACAACCTCTGTCAGGGCCCCGGCAACCTGACCACCGCCATGGGGATCACGCTGGACGAGAACACGGTGGATCTGCTTGGCGACCGCCTGTATGTCGAAGACCGAGGGCTGGAGGTCGGAGGGGTGTCGTGGGGTCCACGGATTGGCATCTCCGCCGGCGGTGATCGGCTCTGGCGTGCGCTTGTTCCCGATCACCCGGCGGTGTCGGCCCGGAGGGCCGTCCCCGGCGCCCGGCTGCGCGGGCGCAGGAATACTTGACCCCGACCTCTGAAGAGAGTACTAGTGAAGGGTCCATGTGGATCCGGACCGACCCCTGTCGCTGTTGTAGCCCGACTTGCACGAGCCGTCGCGCCAGCCGTCCAGGGTCGCCGTCAGGTTCCGTTCGCTGAACCGCTTTCGCGCCCGAACGACCTGGCCCGGAAGGCTCGCCGCTTTCCGGGCCTTTTTGTCGTAAGCCCGTGCTGGATCGCGTTCGATGTCGATGGCTGAATTGTTGCCGCTGTTTGTGAATCTCGCCGGCCGGCGGGTATTGCTCGTCGGCGGCGGCGGCGTGGCCGCGACGAAGCTGGACCAGTTGCTCGCAGCCGGGGCCTCGGTCCTACAGGAGGCTACAAGAGCTTGATCTGCCGCTC
>CAZCEL010000311.1:2136-4418 GCA_964497175.1 uncultured Bifidobacteriaceae bacterium | reverse complement strand
AGCCGGGGCCTCGGTCCGGGTCGTGTCGCCCGTGGTGTCTCCGGAGATGGAGCGCGCCGGCGTGATGGTCGAACGGCGTCCGTTTCTTCCCTCCGACCTCGACGAGGTGTGGCTGGCCGTGGCGGCGGCGACTCCCGACGTCAACCGGACCGTGGCCGAGGCGGCCGCTCATCGCAGGGTGTTTGTGAACGCCGTCGACGATCCGGTCAACGCCACGGCGTTTCTGAGCGGTGTGATCCGGCGCGACGGCCTGACGCTGGCCGTGTCGACGAGCGGGCACGCGCCCGGCCTGACGGCACTGGTGCGCGAGGCGCTCGACGCCGTGCTGCCGCGCGAGCTGGGCGACTGGATGGAGATCGCGCGTCGCGAGCGCGCGGCGTGGCGCAGGGACGCGGTGCCGATGGCGGCACGGCGTCCGCTTCTGCTCGAGGCGCTCAACCGCATGTACGCGTCCTCCCGAGGAGACCACCGAGATGCCGAGTGAGACCGACGGCGGGCGGCCGACTGGCGCGAGGGGCTTCGTGTCGCTCGTGGGCGCGGGGCCCGGCGACCCCGCGCTGCTCACGCGCCGAGCGGCCTCGCGCCTCCGCCACGCGGACCTCGTGCTGTACGACGCGCTCGTCGATGGGCGTGTGCTCGCGCTGGCGCGGAGGGCACAGCGCTTCTTCGTCGGAAAGCGCGCGGGGCGGCACGCGCTGTCGCAGCGCGACATCCACGCGGTCATGATCCGCGCCGCCCGCCGGAGACGCCGCATCGTGCGCCTCAAGGGCGGCGACCCCTTCGTGTTCGGGCGCGGCGGCGAAGAGGCCGAAGCGCTGCGCGAGGCGGGCGTGGCGTTCGAGATCGTGCCTGGCGTGACCAGCCTCCTGGCCGTGCCGGCGCTCGCCGGCATTCCCGTCACGCACCGCGGGCTGGCCTCCGCCTTCATGGTCGTCAGCGGCCACGACGTGGACGTGTTCGACGCCACGGTGGCATCGCTCACGGCTGGTCACACGACGCTGGTCATTGCGATGGGCGGCGCGCGGCGCACGGCGCTCGCCTCGCGGCTGCTCGAGCGCGGCTGGAGCGATCGGACGCCGGCTGCCATCGTCGCCGACGGCTCGCTGCCCTCGCAGTCGGTGTGGCGTGGGACTCTTGGCGAGCTGGCCCGATCGGGTGGTGTCGAGCAGGGTGACGGCCCGTCGCTCATCGTGATCGGCGAGGTCGCCGCCCTCGATCTGACGGGTCGGCAGACGATGGACGTGCTCGATAAGGCTGCGGGTGCGAGGTGAGTCATGCTATCGACAGAGAAGCTGAACACGCACGGGCGAGCGCGGTTGTCGTTCGCCAGCGAGGCGGACATCGACGAGTTCGTCTCGACGCTGGAGCGGTACGAACGCGGCGAGCTGACGCCTGACGAGTGGCGCGCCTTCCGGCTGGTGCGCGGCACGTACGGTCAGCGCCAGGCCGCCGACGCGCAGATGCTGCGCGTCAAGATCCCCCAGGGCCTCGTCACCAGCGATCAACTGGCGGCGCTGGCCGAGGTGGGCGAGCGGTACTCGCGGCGCTTCGGGCACATCACGACGCGGCAGAACATCCAGTTCCACTTCGTCAGGCTGCACGACGTCGAGCCCGCCATGCGCCGGCTCGCCGACGCGGGCCTGACCACCCGCGAGGCCTGCGGCAACTCCGTGCGGAACATCACGGCCTGCCCCTTCGCCGGGGTGTCGGCCGAGGAGCGGTTCGATGTCACTCCGTATGCGGAGGGACTGACCCGGTATCTGCTGCGCCACAGGCTCAGCTCCGCACTGCCGCGGAAGTTCAAGATTGCGTTCGAAGGGTGCCCGGACGACCACGCGGCGATGGCGATTCACGATCTGGCATTTCACGCGCGGATCGGTCCCGACCTCACGCGCGGCTTTCGCGTGCTGGCCGGCGGCGGGACGGCCATCATGTGCCGATCGGCCGGCGTCATCCACGAGTTCCTGCCCGCCTCGGGCATTCTGCGCGTGGCCGAGGCGGTCATCCGCGTCTTCCACCGCCTCGGCGACTATCAGCACAAGCAGCGCAATCGCATGAAGTTCATGATCAAGGCGCTCGGTTGGGATCGGTGGTTCGAGGAGTATCAGCGGGAGCTCGCGTTGTGCCAGGACGAGCGGGACGTTCCGCTCCTGGTCCTGGATCCCCCGACGCATGAAGCGCCCCCGTCGGCCGCGCGCGGGGAGCCGCCCTCGCCGAGCGTCATCGCGGCGCGCGTGGCGGCTGTGGTGCCGAACGGGCCCGGCATCACGCCGACCATCGCT
>CAZCEL010000311.1:0-2126 GCA_964497175.1 uncultured Bifidobacteriaceae bacterium | reverse complement strand
CTACGTGACGGCGACCGCCACGGTCCCGCTCGGCGACCTCACGAGCGAGCAGATGCGGGTGCTGGCGGAGCTGGCGCGCGCGTACGGCGACGGCGCGGTTCGCGTCACCGTCGATCAGAATGTGGTCTTCCGGTGGGTCGCCGTCAAGGACGTGCGCGAGCTGTACCGGCGTCTGGCCGCGGCCGGTCTGGGCCTTGCGGAAGCGTCGACCGCCGCGGACGTGACGAGCTGCCCCGGCGCCGAGTCGTGCCGGCTCGCGGTCACCCAGTCGCGTGGACTCGGCCGGTTGCTGGAGGACCACCTGCGCGCGCGGCCAGACCTGATTGCGGCGGCCGACGGCGCGCACATCAAGATCAGCGGGTGCCCGAACGGCTGCGGTCAGCACCACATCGCGACAATCGGCTTCCAGGGCAGCGTCTGCCGCGTCGGGGGACGGCCCGTGCCCCAGTACTTCGTCATGGTCGGCGGGGGCACCACGGTGCACGGCGCCCGCTTCGCGCGAACCGCCGCGAAGATCCCCGCACGCCGCATTCCCGACGCCCTGGGCCGCCTCATCGCCATGTACCAGCGGGACAAGGTACACGGCGAATCGGCTCCTGCCTTCTTCCAGCGCATCGACCTCGCGATGGTGACCGCCGAGCTCGACGATTTGCAGCGAATCACGGCAGCCGACGCCGTACCGCTCGATTTCGTCGACCTCGCCGAGACGGCGGAGTTCGCGCCCGAGGTGATGGAGGGCGAGTGCTCGGCGTGAGGGCCTGGGTCGACAGATATCAATCAATCTAGATACATCGATAAAACGTGTTGCAAGGGTTTTTGGCCCTCTGATATAGTGCCGGCGGGGCGCGTCCCCGGGGCATCCGTGCTGCTCAACTCGTTCCAGACATCCGGCAACAGTCCGGGCGCCGCTCGACGGCCGGGGTGCCGGCACGTCGGCATCCTCGGCTTCGGCGCGGTCGGGTCGGCCGTCGCCAGGCGGCTGACCGGCCACGACTCGATTCCCATCCTGCAGCTCACCCACATCTGCGATCGCCGGGCCCCGGACAAGCGGGCACGGCAGCCTGAGGCCCTTTCGACCCTCACCTGGACCGATCAGTTCGACGATCTCCTCGCCAGCGACGTCGACATCATCGTCGACGCGATCTCGGGCGCCGAGCCGTCGGTCGACTACGTGCGCGCGGCGCTGCTGGCCGGCAAGTCCGTGGTGACGGCGAACAAGCAGGTCATCGCCCATCACGGCCAGCCGCTGCTGGGGCTGGCGGAGCGTCAAGGGAGGCAGCTTCGCTTCGAGGCGGCCGTCGGCGGCGCGATGCCGATCGTGCGGACCCTTGCGGACGCGCTGGCAGGCGACCAGGTGACGCGCATCGAGGCGGTGCTCAACAGCACCAGCAATGCCGTCCTCTCGTGCATGGAAGCCACCCTGTGTGCGATGGACGAGGCTGTCGCGGACGCGTGTGCGCGGGGGTACGCGGAGACCGACCCCTCGGCGGATCTCGACGGCGGCGACGCGGCGGCAAAGCTCGCGATTCTGTGTGCGCTCGGGTTCGGACTGAAGGTGCGCCCCTCCGACATCGAGACGCACACGACCCGCCGGGTTGTGCCGGACGACTTCGAGGAGGCCGTCCGCCGCGGCGGCACGATTCGGCAGATTGCGTACGCCGACTTCGACCGATCCAACTCGGCTCTCTCGGTGTGGGTCGCGCCGTCGTTCGTGCCCCGGTCGTCGCTGCTCGCGCGGATCGACGGCCCAGGGAACGCCGCGATCATCACGGCCCGCTACGCGGGCACGCTCACCATGACGGGCCCTGGCGCGGGCGGCGACGCTGTCGCCGCCGCGGCGGTCGCCGATCTGATTGCGATCGCTCGCGACCCGGCCGCCGTCGTGCCGGCGCCTGTGCTGGTCGATCCCCGTACGATCCAGGGACTGTCGGATTCCAAGCTCGCGGAGGCTGTGTGAGTTCGTTGATCGGACTGCAGTGTCATCTGTGCAAGGCGGCGTTTCCCCCCGAGGCGATGTACGTGTGCGGGAGGTGCCTGGGACCGCTCGAACCGGTCTACGACTACGGAGCCATCCGCATCTGTCTCTTATACACATCTGACGCTGCCGACGATCTTACGCGTGTAGA
>CAZCEL010000310.1:0-6307 GCA_964497175.1 uncultured Bifidobacteriaceae bacterium | reverse complement strand
TTTTGGGTTGTTGATCGCACATTCGCTCTGGGTCTCCGTCGACCCGTACCGGTCTCTGGAATTTGTCGCGACGCTTTGGGCGTACTACTGCCTGCTGGGATACATGATCTATGCCGGCTTCGGATCCCTGAATGTATTCGCTGCCTTGGTCGTCGGATTGTCTCTCATTGTCTCCGGCTACGGGCTCTACCAGTACTTCTGGGGTTTCGATCAGCTATACAACTACATCTTCTATTCGGCATCGGAACAGGTCGTCAAAGTGCCCGTCATGGAGCGTGTCGCGACCGGGCGGGTTTTCTCCACGCTGGCGCTGCCCGGAACGCTTTGGGGATTCGTTCTCGTCGCGCTGCCGGTCCACGGCATTTCGACCGGGACGACCAATATGGCGAGCTTCAGCGAGGTCGCCTTCAAGTTCCGCATCACGCCGGCGCTCATGGCCGGCCGTCTCGTGTTCGCCGCGCTGATGGGTGCGGCCGGCGGCCTGCTGCCGGCGCTGCGCGCCGCGCGGATTCCCGTCATCCAGGCTCTCCGAGAGATGTGATTCGTCATGGCACATGTGTCGACAGTCGTGTTCTGGGTGGTGCAGGCCTCGGCGGCGCTCGCGTTCGTCGTGCCGTTTTCCTGGGAGCTCGTGGGCCTGTGGGCGGCGTCCCACTTCGTGCGGGCCGTCGGCCTGACCCTCGCGTTTCATCGATACTTCGCGCACCGGGCCTTCGAGATGAATCGTGCGGTGCGCCTTCTGTGGACGCTGATTGGGACCGCGGCCATGCAAAAGGGCCCGCTGTGGTGGGCCGGCCATCACGTGAACCATCACCGGTACGCCGATCGGGACGGCGACCCGCACAGCCCGATGGTCAGCGGCGTCTTCTACGCCCATCTCGGCTGGTTTCTGAACGACGCCAGGCACAGCCGTGTCGGCGCCTCCAACCCGGTGGTGCGCGACTTCTCGGCGATCCCGGAAATCGCGTGGCTGGATCGGTACTACTTCGTCCCGCCGCTCACACTGGCCCTCGTCCTGTATCTGGCGGGCGGCCTGCCCTGGCTCGTCTGGGGCTTCTGCGTACCGACGGTGACCCTCGCGCACGCCACGTTCGCCATCAACACGGTCAACCACATGTTCGGGTCGCGCCGCTTCGACACGAGAGACGACTCGAGGAACAACGTGCTCACCGCCTTCTTCGCGGCCGGAGAAGGGTGGCACAACAACCATCACCGCTATCAGCGCGCGGCGCGAAACGGCTTCTACTGGTGGGAGTTCGATCCGACGTGGTACGTGATCCAGTTGATGCGCGCGCTGCGGCTCGCCTGGGATGTCCGGAAGGTCCCGGCGCGCGTCTATGCCGAAGCCCGCGCCAGAAAACTGTCAAGGCCTGCGCTGGGCATCTCCGTGCCGAGCATCCTGCACGCTGGCCCGATGAACCTGGAGCTGGCGGAAGACTGAGGACTGCCGCCCGTGGTCAGGAGTTTTGCCGTTAGCGTGGAGCATCGCCGCGCCTGCCCTCCACGCTCCCACCCCAACGCGCTGGAATACGCGCGTTGGGGGCCCCGGGGCTCGACGACACGGAAAAAACGCCTCTTCAGGGAATTCGTCCGGGTAAGTGCGCGCGGGGACCCCATCCCCGCGCGATGTCGCCCGCTTGCGAGGCGTTTTTCGGTTTCGTGTGTCGCGTCGCTCGCAGTCGGGCTGGCGCGCCGACGCTCCACGCAACGGCACACTGCTCCTGCCGTCAGGCTCACGCGGGAGCGGCGCGAGCGGGCGCGACTCGGGCGATTATCCGCGCCGGGCGGCAAGCAGGCGATCGACGGCCTCGTAGCCGCAGGGATGGGGCACGTCCTCCGCCGAGGCGCCGGCATCGAGAAGCGCCGCCACCGATTCGGGCGAGCGCCGATCCATCCAGTAGGAATCGACCGTGGCCGAGACGGCTCGCGCCAGCGGCGTGCGGCCCGCGCCGTCCACAGCCGACACGGAGGCGCCCCGCAGAATCAGATACCTCACGGTGTCATGGCAGGCGCGCCACGCGGCCACATGCAGCGCGGTGCTCTGGGGCGCGATACCGAAGTATCCGTCGCCTTGGTACCGCGCATCCACTGGAATGCCCAGATCCAGCAGCCGGCCGACGCCGGCCGTGTTGCCCGTTCCGGCGAACTCGGCAAGAAGCGTCGCCCCTTCAGTGATGAGCGCAGCCACAAGTTGTGGCTCGTCGACCAGGAGACGCTCGATGGTGGCGAGGTCGTCGCGCGCGCAGGCTGCTATCAGGCGATCCCCGCCGGTGAAGGTGAGAGGTGTGCCGCGCCGTTCCAGGGCGCCGAGCAGATCGCGGCGGCCGCGGCGGGCGGCAAGCGACACGGCCGCATGGCCGTCGATCCCGTCAGGGAGCAGCGGATCGCCTCCGCGCCCGAGCATCAGCTCGATGTTGGCGAGCGTGTTGTCGCGCTTGACGGCGTGCTGCAGCGCGGTGCGCTTCCAGCGCGTCATCCGGTTCGGGTCGGCTCCGTAGGAGAGCAGCAGCGCGATGCCGCGCGTGTCGTGCCAGTCGGCTTTGCGGAGAAGGAGAGTGGCGAGGCTGTCGCCGGTCAGGCGGCCGCTCTCGAGCAGGACCTCGAGCGCCCGGTTGTCGTAGGTCTCCGGCGCGTGGTACGGCGTTTCCTCGTCGTTTGGATCCGCTCCGCGCGACAGCAGCAGGCGCGTCAGCTCGGGGTGGTGCGCGACCCCGGCCGCGCCGTAGATGGCGCTCTCCCATTCCGGCTGCGGCTGATGGTCCGCGTTGCTCCAGCCGGTGTTGGGATCGGCTCCCGCGTCGAGCAGCGCCGAGGCCGCGCCGACAAAGCCGGCCGTGCGGGTCCGGTCGAGCTTGAGGTAGTTCGAAAAGCAGAGATAGGTGAGGGGATCCCACGCGTAGGGGCCTCCCCTCGCCGTGGCCGCTGCAGGATCGGCCGCGATGAAGCGCCGTACGGCCGACTCGTCGCCAATCACCGCGGCGGTGATGATGCTGGCGCCGATCAGCCCGGGGCTCGCGGCCAGGAGGGCTTCGGCGCGATCGATCGTGCCTGTGGCGTGAGACTGGCTGCGCGGGACGCAGGCGGCCCTTACGAAATCGTCGACGCCATCGGGAGTCAACGCGCCTGCTACTTCAGCGTCATCACCAACTCGACCTGGTTGCCGTCGGGGTCCTTGAGGAACGCGAAGCCGACACTCCCTGTCTTGCCGGGCGGCCGCATCAGCGTCGCGCCAGCCGCTTTGGCCACTTCGATGGCCTTCTCGAGGTTCGGCACCTGCAGGATCAGCGCGGCCATCGCGCCGGCCGGCGCGTCCTTGGGCCGCGTCGCGATCACGATGGGCGTGGTCGTGGCCTTCCTGGCCACCTCGGCCGTCGAGCCCGAGTTGATGATGATCTCCTTGAAGGTCGGTGTGTCCACCGGCCGGCTCGTCTCCGACATCCCGAAGGCCTTCATATAGAACATCGCGACCTTCTCGGGGTCGGTCGCCAGCACCCGGATGCTGCGCACGCGGATGCCGCTCTCCTCGGCCATCGCCGCCGTGGCCGCTGCCAGGACGCACGCGGCCAGAATCGTGGTCTTCGCCAGACTCATCGTGTCCTCCCTCGTCGGCATCTTTTCATGGGCGCGATTATGGCTCAACGAGGAGCCAAGTCAACTGGCCATTCAGGTCCTGCCGAAGGCTACGCAGTCAGGTCGCTTCCCGGACGCGGCGAGCGTAGTCGTCGAGCGCACGCGCCGCGTCGACCAGGTCGTCAAGGCGACTCAGCAGTCGATGGACGATGTGATGATCGACGTCGAGATAGTCGTGGACCAGGATGTTCCGGAAGCCCGAGAGCCCGCGTAGATGTTCATGCAAGGAAGCGGTGATGGCGCCGGCCCTGGCCAGGCTGTCGACCAGTTGCTCGGTGTTCTCCGGCGAACCGAGGCCCTGCTCCGCGACGATGTGGGTGGCCATGTCGAGCACGCACTGAACGGCGATCTGGAAGTGGCGCTCCGCCAGTGCCTGTGCGTCTTCGTCACCCAGGTACGCGTCGAGCGGCATGGCCTCCAGCCGCCGCCAGCGCTTGACAGAGCGCTCGAGCCGGCCCAGCCGGGCGGCCGTGACCTCAGGCGAGACGACCAAGAGCGCCCTCGCGCAGACGCCGGAACGCGGCCTCGTCCAGCGCCCGCCGCATCGGGCCCCCATCGATGTAGCGCATCATCTGGCGCGCGACGATGGCGACTCGGCGCGCTTCGTCTTTGGTGAAGAGGAGACATCCGCCGCGAAGGATCTCGTGCGCGAGAAGCGGCCCCGCCGTCTCGATGTCGACCACGTCGGCCGCTGCGACCCGTCCGGCGGCCGCCAGTTGCTCGGACAGCAGACAACGAATCTGGAACCGGCGCTCAGGGTCCGTGCCGGCGGCGAAGACCACGGCCACATCGACGTCCGAGGTCGGGCGGGGGCGCCCGCCGGCTCTGGATCCGAAAAGGTACGCCGCGACGATCTCGGGAAATCGCGCCAGGACCTCCGTCACGAGTCGACGCACATCGTCGGGCACGCACCAACTCTACCGCGTTTTTGGCGCTGCGGCGTCGACGCGGGTGAGGGAATGATGTCTCACAGCACCTTCCACCATGGCGCCGCCAGAATCCCCGGTGCGAGCCACTCGATCGCGTCTCCTGAAGTCCACGTCCTCCTCGATGGCCATTCGCCTTGATGCACCAGGGTTCGGGGGAGTGTGTCAACAGGAACCCTCCGGCGTGCCGTCGGGGATCGACCCGCGCTTGACCGTGAAGGAAGCGCTGTCTGGATCAGATCGACGGCGTGACGGGCTTCAGCCCGGCAGCCTTGGCGAGCTGCCGCTGGCGACCGTCGAATGTCACGAAATCCCGCAGCCCGAGTTCCAGTGCTGTCGCAACGTGGAGGACGTCCAGAACCCGGCAGCCGAGCGCTGGAGTCTGCCTCCGACTCAGCTCAACCGCCCGTCTGAGGGTCGCGCGCCAGAGCACATCGGCCTCCACGTACCGGCCCTCCGCGAGATCCTCATCGAGCGAGGCGAGCGCGTCGCTCGACGCTTCGAGGGTGATGATCTTGCGAAACACCGCCAGACAGATGCCGTTGACGACCTCCAGTCGGCCGTACGGCGTCATCGGCAAGGCGCCCTTTGTGCGCCCTCGCCAGACACTCATCGCGGCCGAAGCCGGCTCATGGATGTAGAGCTTCAACAGGGCGCTTGGATCGACGTACGTGCGTTCAGCGCGCGCCACGATTCGCGTCGTGAAGTGCCTCCGCGGCGGCGGTGCTGATGGGACGTGGCTGATGACGGCGCAGCCGCTTCAGGTAGTCCTTGTGAGGTGCCGCGTCGCTCCGTCGTGCCCGTGAATATGACGTCAGCCGATACCTCGGCGTTCCTCGCTCGGTCACGACGACTTCGCCCTCGCGCTCGACGAGCTTCCTGATCGATGGAAACCGGTTGCGCAAATCGCGGACCGTCGCGGTGGCCGTCATGGAGTGAGACAACTATGTCTCACAGGGACCTGTCGCGTCAATTGGACAGCTCGTTGTAACGACGCCATGGATGTGACGCTCACGAAGGAAGCCACGAAGCCGGCTGCGGCCAACGTCCTGCGGCAGAGAGGCGGGCACGGCGCACATCCCGGATGGGTGGTTTCGGGGGACGGGTTCGGCCCTGCCGAGCGGGCAGGCGTTCGCCATCACCCACAGCGCTCGACAGCCGGCGTAGAATCGGCACGCAGAGACGAGGACCGCGCCACACGATGACCGGCCAGGACAGTCGGATTGGCCGCACGTTCTCCCACTACCGAGTGACGTCAAGGCTCGGTGCTGGCGGCATGGGCGTCGTGTATCAAGCGGAAGACCTGCAGCTCGGACGGCGCGTCGCCCTCAAGTTCCTGCCTCCGGAGCTGGCGCGCAATGAGGCGGCCCTGCAGCGGTTCCAGCGCGAGGCGCGGGCCGCGTCCGCTCTGAATCACCCCAACATCTGCACAGTCCACGCGATCGACTGTCACGATGCCGACCACTTCATCGTCATGGAGCTGCTGGAAGGCCAGACGCTCGCCTCACGCGTCGCGCGCGGTGCTCTTCCCATCACGGAGGTGATGGACATCGCACTGCAGATCGTCGATGCGCTGGAGACGGCACATGCCACGGGCATCGTTCACCGTGACCTCACGCCGGCCAACGTCTTCGTGACCGGCGCGCGGGCAGGTCAAGGTGCTCGACTTCGGGCTCGCCAGGTTTGACGTCGCCGTGCCGGAGACGGCCATCACCATGGCTCGCGAAGAGTTGAAGAACCCGGCACCGCCT
>CAZCEL010000309.1:0-6323 GCA_964497175.1 uncultured Bifidobacteriaceae bacterium | reverse complement strand
AAGTCGACCGGCCAAACCGTGTGGGAGATGGAGCTGCCCGGCGGCGTCTCGGGCGCCCCGATGACTTACACGATCAACGGCCGGCAGTTCATCGTCGTGGCGATTGGCTGGAAAGACATGCCGGCGGAGTGGATCGCGCTCGCGCGTGGCTAGGTGCGTGACCCACGAGCTACTGTTGTAGCTTCCCTAGCAGTTCGCGCAGGAGCGCCGCCGTCTCGGGCCAGAGTCTGAAGTTGCTCTTCGTGCCGTCAGCGACCTGGAGCGGCGTAAACCCGTCTTTTGCCTTCACGTCCAGCCGGGCTCCACGTGCGGCCAGCACGCGGACGACGTCGTTGACTCCTCCGGTTGCCGCCCCGTGCATAACGGTTTCGCCGGCGTCGGACACCTCGTCGACGTCCGCGCCGAGGTCGAGCGCGAGCCTGACGGCTTCCAGTCGATCGGCGGGCGCTCCTATGCTCTGACCTTGCACGTAACCTGTCCCTGCGGCGACCATGAGCGGCGTGACCTTCTCGCTGGTGCCGAGCAGCGGGTCGGCGCCGTGCGCGACGAGCACGCGCATGAGCGTCGGATCGGCGGCTCGCGCGGCAAGTAGAAACGAGGTCGCGCCGATGAGCCGGAGGTAGTTGTTGTCGAACCCACCCTGACGAGGCAGCGGTTTGACGATGCGCGCGTTCGGGTCCGCGCCGTGGCGGAACAACACCTCGACGAGGTCCAGCGCGCTGAGCCGTCCGGTCTGCGCGGCGGCCGGTCTGACGACGGTTCCATACTCGTAATTGCGTGTCCGCGTGACGGCATGCAGCGCCGTTCCTCCAGGCATCTCGACGTTCGGGTCCGCGCCCTTCTCGAGCAGGAACGCGGCCAGCTCGAAATGTGCGTTGACGATGGCAATGGCCAGCGCCGTGGTGCCGTCTGGGCCGGCCTCGTTCGGGCTCGCGCCGGCGTCGAGCAGCAGCGTGACCATGTCGAAATCGCCGCTGCGTACGGCGAACAGAAACGGGGTGAACCCTTTCGTCGAGCGTGCGCGAAGATCCGCACCGGCGTCGAGCAGCACGCGAACGGCGCCATGATGCCGCTCGGCGACGGCCCACATGAGGGCCGTCTGCCCCCGCCAGGTTTCCTTCGCGTTCACGTTCGCGCCGTGAGCAACGAGTGCCCGGACGGCATCGGCCTTTCCGGTCCGCGCCGCGAGCATCAATGCCGATTCGCCTTCGGCCGAGGCCGCGTTCGGATCGGCGCCGGCCTCGAGAAGCGCATCAATCGTCGCCGCGCGTCCGTTGAGACAAGCCAGCGCAAGGGGTGTGACGCCGTAGCGATTGGCGGCCTTTGCACTCGCGCCCGCGCGGATCAGCAGTGTGACGAGGTCCAGTCGATCCTGGTGGACGGCCCAGTGCAGCGCGGTCGTACCGTCGGCTTCCGGCGTGTTCGTGTCCACGCGCCTGTCGAGCAGTTCGCGAACCCTCGCCGCATCGCCCTGCTTCACCGCGGCAACAAGGGATGGGTCGCCCGGCGCCGCGCCGAGACTGAGAAGAGCGAGGAACAGAATCAGTGCGCCGGTTCTGCGCTTGCCAGAATGCTGGTTCGCGCAGTTGTGCGACGATCGGTTGGCCACCACGAGATTCTGCCGGCTGGCGGGGCTGGCTGCAAGCATCAGAAACACCTGCGACATCTTGCGACAATGCGCGCCCGGAGGCCAGCTAAGCTGTCAGCTGGACGGCGCTTGCTGGCTCGTCCGGCGGTTCCTTGACCGGGGGGGCAGCGGTGGTGTGGCCGGGCGTCGAGGTCCAATGAACAAGGGTGTGCTGCTTGCCGGCGTCGCTTGTGTTTCGATCGTCGCTGCGGCGTCGAGCCGCGTTGAAACCGCCGCTGTGCAGACCGCGTCTGCTCGTGCGACCGCCGCCTCCACCGCGTCGATGACCGCGGACTCGTCGCGGGCGCTCCTCGACCGGTACTGTATCACCTGTCACAACGAGAAGCTCAAGACTGGCGGCCTCGCGCTCGACCAGCACGACCTGAATCACATTGCTGGCCGGCCGCAGGTGTGGGAAAAGGTCGTGCAGAAACTGCGAGCCGGTGTCATGCCGCCCCTGGGTCGGCCGCGGCCCGAGAAGGCCGCCTACGACGGGTTCGCCGCATGGCTCGAGGCCGAGCTCGATCGCGCGGCCGCCGCGCGACCGAATCCGGGAAGGCCGCCGGCCTTTCACAGGTTCAATCGGGCCGAGTACCACAACGCCGTTCGAGATCTCCTTGGTCTCGAGGTCGACGTGGCAGCCCTGCTGCCAGCCGATGACGCAAGCTACGGGTTCGACAACATCGGTGACATTCTTGGAATCTCGCCCACGCTTCTCGAGGGATACCTCGAAGCGGCACGCCGGATCAGCCAGGAGGCGATCGGCGATCCGGGCATCGGCCGGGAGACGTACACGCACAGGGTTCCTGCCGATCTCACACAGGACTATCGGCTGGAAGGTCTGCCGTTCGGCACGCGGGGTGGAGTCCTGGTGCGCCATGCATTCCCGGTGGACGGCGAATACGAATTGAAGGTCCAGCTGCTGCGGAGCTTCATCGGCGGCATCATGGGTCTGGCCGAGCAGCACCAGCTCGAGATCACGCTGGACGGACAGCGCATTCGAACGTTTGCCGTAGGCGGCAGGCGACGTCCTGCGGGCGACGCGGACGCGGCTGGCCAAGGCGAGCGGAACAGCGAGCGGCCGGATGATGCCGATCTGCGGGTGCGCATTGCCGTGAAGGCGGGGCCGCGTGAAATCGGCGTCGCCTTCATCCAGAGACCGTCCTCCCAGATCGAGGACCTGCGTGAGCCCTACTTGCGCAGCTACGCCGTGCTCAGCGAGTTCACGAGCGGCCAGCCTCACGTCGCGAGCCTGACGGTGTCGGGCCCGTACGACGCCAGCGTGGGCGATACGCCGAGCCGGCAGGCCGTCTTCATCTGCCGCCCCGAGCGTGCCTCTCAGGAGAGCTCCTGCGCGAAGAGAATCGTGACGAGGCTGGCGCGGCGCGCGTACCGACGTCCCGTGACCGACGCCGATCTCGAACCGCTGCTGGGCTTCTACGAGTCCGGACGCAGGACGGGAACCTTCGAAACGGGCATCCAGAAGGCGCTTCACCGGCTGCTAATCAGCCCCGAGTTTCTCGTGCGGTTCGAGCGCGACCCGGCCAACCTTGCGCCGGATACCAACTACAGGGTCAGTGATCTCGAGCTGGCGTCCCGCCTCTCGTTCTTCCTTTGGAGCAGCCTCCCGGACGAGGAGCTGCTCGCCGTGGCGGAGCAGGGACGGCTGAGAGATCCGTCGGTGCTCGAACGGCAGGTGCGGCGCATGCTGGCCGACGAGCGCTCGCGCGCGCTCGGCGCCAATTTCGCCGGCCAGTGGCTGTTCCTGCGCAACGTGCCGGCCACCAGGCCCGACACGCAGATCTTTCCGGACTTCGACGAGAATCTCCGCAACGCTCTGCGCCGCGAAACGGAGCTGCTCTTCGAGACCGTGCTCCGCGAGAATCGCAGTGCGCTCGACCTGCTGGGTGCCAGGTACACGTACGTGAACGAGCGCCTCGCGCGGCATTACGGGATGCCGAACATCTACGGCGATCACTTCAGGCGCGTCGAGCTCAGCGCCGGCGATCCGCGGGGCGGACTGCTCGGCCACGGGAGCGTACAGCTCGTGACCGCGTATCCCGGCAGGACATCACCGGTCCTCCGGGGCAAGTGGATCCTCGACAACATCCTCGGCGCGCCGCCGCCTCCGCCGCCGCCCAACGTCCCCGAGCTGCAGGAACGGGCTGCCGACGGCCAGGTGCTGTCGATGCGTGAGCGGATGGTGCAGCATCGGGCAAACCCGGTGTGTGCGAGCTGCCACTCCCGCATGGACCCGCTCGGCCTGGCGCTCGAGAACTTCGACGCGGTGGGACGTTGGCGACAGGTGAGCGAGTCGGGGGCTCCGGTCGACGCCTCGGGCACCCTGCCCGACGGGACGCCGTTTGACGGCGTGCGCGAGCTCCGGAAGGTTTTGCTGGAACGGCCCGACCGTTTCGTGAATACTCTGACGGAGAAGCTGCTGACGTACGCGCTCGGTCGCGGGCTCGAACACTACGACGCACCCGCGATCCGTGCGATCACGCGCGAGGCGGCCCGGAGCGAGTACCGCTTGTCGGCGATCATCCAGGGCGTCGTCGGGAGCACACCGTTTCAAATGCGACGCACGGCGACGGCGGGCACATCGGGTCATTGAGGAGTGAAGTCACGCCATGTTCATCACCAAGATGTCGCTTCCACGCCGGACCTTTCTTCGCGGCGTCGGCGCCACGCTGGCGCTGCCGCTGCTCGACGCCATGGTGCCGGCGCTGTCGGCGTTGGGCAAGACGGCGGCGAAACCCGTGTCGCGCCTGGGCTTCGTGTACGTCCCTAACGGGGCGGTCATGAACAAGTGGACGCCCGCGACCGTGGGCACCGGCTTCGAGCTGTCGCCGACGCTCGCCGGGCTCGAGCCGCTGCGCGACCGCGTGCTGGTGGTGAGCGGGCTCGCCCATCTGCAGGCCAATTCGTTCGATGACGGGGCCGGCGACCACTCACGAGGTACGGCGGCGTGGCTGAGCGGCATTCACGCCAAGCGGACCGAGGGCGCCGACGTCCAGCTCGGGATCACCGCCGACCAGATCGCGGCACGACAGTTCGGGAACGACACTCAGCTGGCATCGCTCGAGCTGGCGCTCGAGACGATCGACCTCGTCGGCAATTGCGACAACGGCTACAGCTGCGCCTACATGAACACGCTGTCGTGGCGCACGCCGACGACGCCGCTGCCGGTGGAGACCAATCCGCGCAAGGTCTTCCGCCGGCTCTTCGGCCAGGGCGACAACGCGAGCCAGCGCCTGGCGCGTTTACAGGAGGACCGGAGCCTTCTCGACTCGGTGCAGCGCGACGTCGCACGCCTCCAGCGGAGCCTCGGGGCGTCCGATAACAACCGCCTGGCCGAGTACCTGGACGCCATTCGCGACGTGGAGCGCCGCATCCAGAGGACCGAGGAACGCAACGCCGAGTCGGACGTGGCGCTGCCCGAAATGCCGTCCGGCGTGCCGGAAACTTTCGAGGAGCACATCGATCTGATGTTCGACCTCCAGGTGCTGGCCTACCAGGCCGACATCACGCGCGTCATCTCGTTTCTCGTGGGGCGCGAGCTCAGCAACCGTACGTACCCGGCCATTGGTATCACGGAAGCGCACCATTCGCTCTCGCACCACCAGAACGACGCGCAAAAGCTCGAGAAGCTGGCGAAGATCAACGCGTATCACATTCAGAAGCTGGCGACGTTCCTGGAGAAGCTGCGGGCGACGCCGGATGGCGCCAGCAACCTGCTCGACTCGCTGACGCTCGTCTATGGCAGCGGCCTGAGCGATGGGAACCGGCATGACCACTCGCCGCTGCCCATCCTCGTGGCGGGAGGCGGCGCAGGCAGGATCAAGGGCGGGGCGCATCTGGCCTGTTCCAAGGACACGCCGATGGCCAACCTGCTGTTGAGCGTGCTCGATGCAGCGGGTGTGCGGACCGACAAGCTCGGGGACAGCACGGGCGCGCTCAATCTGAGCTAAGAAGAAAGGCAGAAAGGCAGGAAGGCAGGAAGGCAGAAAACCGGGAAGGCAAAATAGGCCGCCGAACCGCCCGCTGGATCGTCGCTTCCCACCTCGCTCAGGATCCAAGAAATCGGAGAGCGCGGGTCCTCAACCCGAAATGCGACAAATCGAGACAATCGAGTCCTTCCGGCGCCTGCTAACATGCAGCCCACGTAGGAAGTAGCGGTTTGGCGCAGTTGTCTCATCGTCGCCGTCACTTCGTCGTCGCCAACTCGTAGAGTGTGCTCCGCTTCTAGCATGACCCCATGCAGAGCGGGCGTGTCGTAGAAGATCGAAGGAGGTCGATATGCGTCGATGGGGTATCACGTTCGTCTTGATAGGGGCGGCAGTCTTGTTTCTGCCGGCGCGCGCCGCTGCCCAGGCCAGCATCTCTGGTCTGATTACCGATGCGACCGGGGCAGTCATGCCGGGTGTCACCGTCGAGGTGTCGAGCCCGGCGTTGATCGAAAGGGTGCGCAGCACGGTGTCCGACGGCGCTGGTCGCTTCAGCATCGTAGACCTGCGGCCGGGCACCTACGCGGTGACGTTCACGCTGCAGGGGTTCGCCACCGTCAAACGCGACGGCATCATCCTGCAGGGCACGTTCGACGCGAACGTGAACGCTGAGATGCGGGTGGGCAGCCTGCAGGAGACGGTCACCGTGTCGGGCGCCTCGCCGGTGGTGGACGTGACGAACACGGTCA
>CAZCEL010000308.1:0-6362 GCA_964497175.1 uncultured Bifidobacteriaceae bacterium | reverse complement strand
CTGGTTCGATAATCCCGACGGCACGCACACGTTCCTCATCGGGTACTTCAGTCGCAACACCGAGGCCGAGATCGACGTGCCGATTGGACCCAACAATCGCTTCGAGCCTGGAAATCCGGACATGGGTCAGCCGACGCATTTCCTCCCGAGCCGGCGATACGGCATGTTCACGGTGACGGTGCCCAAGGAGTTCACACCGCAGCAGAAGATCTCGTGGTCGCTCACGGTAAGCGGCGTCACGACCAGCATCCCCTTCTACATGAGCCCGGACTACAACATCACACCCTCGCAATCCTCCGAGGAGGCCACCGACGGCGGGTACAATCTGCCGCCGATTCTGCGATTCGATCCGGCGGGCCCCGCATTTCCCGGCCCGGTGGCGACTCCCTTGAAGGCCGTGCTGCGGACCGCGTCGGTCGCCAAGCCCATGAGCCTGGACATCTGGGCCGATGATGATGCGAAGCACACGAGCGGAAGCGGCACGCCGCTCAGAACCGCACCGCCCCCGGTCACGCTGACCGTGTCCAAGTACCGCGGACCTGGCACGGTGACCTTCAGCGACACGCGTCCGAAAATGGAAACGCTGAAGGGTGGCAAGCTAGGCGAGCCGTATTCCGGGAAGGCCTCGACATCGGTGACCTTCGGCGAGCCCGGCGAGTACATGATCCACGTGACCGCCAACGACTACTCCGGCAACGGCGGCGGCGGCTTCGCCTGCTGCTGGACGACCGGCCTCGTCAGGGTCACGGTGAAAGGGGCGGGACCGGTTCCGACGGGCGGACAGTAGGAGCCTGGGCTTCGTCGGTCCTTGGGCCTTGGTCGGTCCTTGGTTCGTGCCTGGTCTTTGGTCCGTCCCTGGTTCGTCGCCTGGGCGACGCTTCCCTCTATAATCCGTCGCATCTATGCCTCTGGCACCTGGCCTGCGGCTGGGCGCGTACGAGATTCAGGACCTGCTCGGTGCCGGCGCCATGGGGGAAGTCTATCGCGCTCGCGACATGACGCTGGGGCGTGTGGTCGCGATCAAGATTCTCCCGCAGGTCTTCACGACCGATCCCGATCGTCTGGCGCGCTTCGAGCGCGAGGCCCGCGTTCTCGCCTCGTCAGTCGCGATGTCGGTGCTCTCGATCCGTCAGAATCGATCGGGCCCGTCGGAAGATGGCCCGATACGCTTCGCCTTCAGCGGTCCGGACCAGGCACCGCAGCTTATCGGTCCAGGCGTTCTCTCGCCGGACGGACGGCAAGTGGCCTTCGTCGCCGCGAATCCCGTCGGAGCGCGCACGTTATGGATCCGTTCCCTGGATTCGTCGACAGGCCGACGCATCGACGGCACTGACGGCGCAGAGGGACCGTTCTGGGCGCCGGACGGACAGTTTGTCGGCTTTGGCGTGCCATCTCAGCGGAGACTCAAGAAGGTCGACCTCAGGACGGGGCTGGTACAGAACGTCTGTGCTATTGCGGACGCCCTGATGGGCGCGACGTGGAGCCCGGACGGCGTCATCCTGTTCGCACCGGACAACCGCGTGCCACTCTACCAAGTGTCGGCCTCGGGAGGGACGCCCAGGCCGGTGACGGCGCTGGCTACGGAGCGTCGCGAGAACTCCCACAGGTGGCCGCATTTCCTGCCTGATGGCCGTCACTTTCTGTACACCGCCCGGAGTGATGTCAGAGAGAACACCGGCATCTATGTCGGCTCGCTCGATTCGGAGGCGTCGTCGTGGCTGTTCGAGGCTCAGTCACAGACCCTCTACGCCGCTCCTGGATTCCTACTGTTCGTGCGTGAAGGCAGTCTGCTGGCGCAGCGCTTCGATCCAGCGGCGCTGGCTCTGACAGGGGAGCCGGTCGCAGTGGCCGAGAGTGTTGCGCACAACACGGCCAGCGCGTCAGCGTTCTTTTCGGTGTCGGGCAACGGTCGCGTCACGGCGTTCCGAACCGACGGATCGCGGACGAATCAACTCGTCTGGTTCGATCGGGACGGCAAGAAGCAGGAATCGACCGCGGTGGAAGGGCCTTTCGAGCAGTTGCGGATGGCGGCCGATGGGAGGCGCGCGGCGGTGGTCGCAACCGACGTGGATTCCGGCAATCGCGATATCTGGATTGTCGATCTCACCAACGGCACGCTCACGCGGCTCACATCTCACCCCGCGAACGACTGGCATCCGGTCTGGTCGCCCGACGGCGCGCACGTGGCGTTCGCGTCGGACCGCAACGGCGCGTCGACGGTCTACCGCAGACCGAGCGACGGTTCCGGCTCGGAGGAACTGGTTCCCACTCCCACAGTCAAGGGGAACGTGTTCCCCAACGACTGGTCCCCAGATGGAGCGCTGCTCACGGCTCATGTCAGCACGCCGCAAACACTGCTCGATCTGTGGATAGTGCCGCTGACTGACGATCGTAAGCCCTACCAGCTCGTCCAGACCCGATTCACGGAGCAGATGGCGTCGTTCTCTCCTGACGGGCGTCGGGTCGCTCATGTGTCCGACGAGTCCGGAACACCGGAGGTGTACGTGCAGGCGATAGGGGGCGGCAACAGACAGCGTGTATCCCGCTCCGGCGGATTGCACCCGAGGTGGCGGGGCGACGGACGCGAGCTGTTCTTCATCGACGGCACGAACCGGTTCGTGGCGGTTGGAGTCGGCGCGGGCGACACCTTCACGGCGACGACGCCTGTCGCTCTCTTCAACGCCTGCGGAACCGCGGGGACGACGGCGGGAGAAAAACGATACGACGTGCTGGCCGACGGCGCACGGAGCCTGTGGGTGTGCCCGACACCGATGAATGCGCCGTCACAGGTCAACGTCCTTGTGAACTGGCAAGAAGGGCTGAAGCAGCGCGTTCCCACGCGCTGACCCCAGCTCGCGAAAACTCATGTAGACTGCCCTGGCCCAATCAGCCGTGTTGTTCGACCCTGGGCGAAATCTATCGGGCTCGCGACACGCGCCTCGGCCGCGACGTCGCGATCAAGGTGCTGCCCGAGCGCATGCTGCGCGATGCCGACTCGCGGCAGCGGTTCGAGCGCGAGGCCCGGACGGTCGCCGCGCTCTCTCACCCGAACATCCTCGCGATTCACGATTTCGGCGAGGACGAGGGCGTGACGTACGCGGTCATGGAGCTGCTCGAGGGCGAGACGCTGCGGCGCCGCCTGGCGCGGGGACCCGTCGGCGTGGCGACCGTCCGCGACTATGCGCGGCAGATCGCCAGCGGGCTGGCGGCCACGACCGGCTCGCGGAGCCCGCGAAGCGTCCGGGGACCGAGACAGGAACACTCGACGAAGCGATGAACCAGGGCGTAGGACGACTCCGTCAGCAGGAGGATCGACGAGGCTGTCCCCGGATAGGCTCGTCAGAAGGCAGGCAGCCCGAGCGAGTACAGACCGGTCAGGATACCGACAACGAGCAGACCGGAGACGAACCCCAGCGTGAGGCGCAGTCGGTCGTCGCGCCGAAGCTGCCCGACGATCGCCATGCGGCTCACGAAGGGGCCTGGAAGGCGGCGATCCAGCGCAAGGTCTTCAAGTTCACGCCAGGACAGCTCTTCGTACGATCGCATGGGCCACATGGGACGACCCCCTTCGCTGGTGCAGGAGTATCCGGTCGATTCTCTCCACTTATCGGCTCGTCGCGCAGCGACGAGCAGCCCCGTGCCCTTCTGGACTCCAACCTTCTCTGCCTCAAGAAGTTGTAGGTAGTGGCCGATAGGAGTGCCAGGAGCCTCCGGCGGCTCGTGTCGCCCCAGGCGGGCTCGAGACCAGGACTGGCGAATGTCACAAGAGCGGCCGACCGACTACTACGAGGTGCTCCAGATCAGCTCGAGCGCCGAGCCTGACACCATCCACCGCGTGTACCGGCTGCTCGCGCAACGGTTCCACCCCGACAACCGCGAGACCGGCGACTCGGACCGGTTCCGAATCCTCGCCGAGGCGTACGGCGTGTTGAGCGATCCGGTCCGGCGAGCGCAGTACGATGTTGCCTACCACCAGGTGCGGCAGGAGCGCTGGAAGCTCGTCTCCGCCGGCGCACACGCGGAAAACGACTACGAATTCGAGGAGATCGTCCGACTGACGGTGCTCGAAGCCCTCTACACGCAGCGGCGCGTCGATCCCTACAATCCGGGCATCTACATCATGGACCTCGAAGGCATGATCGGACGGCCCAGGGAGCACCTCGAATTCACCGTTTGGTACCTCATCCAGAAGAACCTCGCGCAGCGCACCGACGACTCGCGTCTGACGATTTCGGCCGACGGCGTGGATTACCTGGAACGCAACTACCAGGTCAACATTCAGCGGCGCCGCCTGCACGCGCATAACGAGCACTGAGGCGCGCGGGCCCTGGTTCTGGGCGGGCCTGTCGGCGCGGTCACAGGAGCGAGCTCAAACGCTGGTAGCCCGACCGGCTGACCGGGAGACGCCGGCCGTCTGCCAGCACGGCCACGCGGTTCTCGCGTGCGTCCAGCTCGACGCGGGACAGACAGTCCAGGTTGAGCACGAACGAGCGGTGGATCCGGACGAATTTCGCGGGATCGAGCGCGGCCTCGGCCTCGGTGAGCGTCTGCTCCTTCAGGTAGTCCTTCCCATCGCACGAGATGGTGATGTAATCGTCCTGAGCCTGTACGTAGGCGATTCGCGAGGCCGGCAACACGTGCACGCGCGAGCCGTCCCGGACGAGAATGCGGGAGGCGTAGCGCTGCTCGGGGTGCGCCGCGACCGAGAGCGCCCGCACGGGCGGTGGCGCGCTCTGCCCGAGCCGGCTCCGCGCGCGGTCGAGGGCCTCGGCCAGACGCTCCGCGCTGAATGGCTTGAGCAGATAGTCCACGGCGTGCACCTCGAAGGCGCGCAGCGCGTACTGATCGTACGCGGTGACGAAGACAACCGCCACGTCCCGCCCGACCAGATCGAGGACCTCGAATCCGTCGAGCTTGGGCATCTGCACGTCGAGCAGCAGCAGGTCCGGACGATGCTCGGCGACGACCTTCACCGCCTCGAAGCCATTCGCGCACTCGGCGACGACCTCGACGCCGGGCATCGTCTCCAGATACTCGCGCGCCACGGCCCGGGCGAGCGCTTCGTCGTCCACGATGGCGATACGGAGCGGTGCGGGTGTCTCAGTCATCGACCGACAGAGGGAGGTTGAGCTCCACGCGGAACCGCCCCTGGTGCGCGCGGGCCGTCATGGTGGCCGCCGATCCGAACAGCGCGTGCAGCCGGTCGCGGACATTGGTCAGGCCCGTGCCGTGACGCATCGGCGTCAGCAGTTCGGGATCGCAAGCATTCTCGATCGCGATGACCAGCCGCCCGCCGGCGCGGCGCACATCGAGCAGAATGATACCTCCGTCGAGCAGACTGGCAATGCCATGGATCACGGCATTCTCGACGAGCGGCTGGAGAAAGAGCGGAGGAACGCGCGCCGACAGTGCCGCTTCGTCGATGCGACGCTCGATCTCCAGACGGGATCCGAACCGCACCTGCTCGATGCTCAGAAAGCGGTCGGCAAGAGCCAGTTCGTCGGCGAGTGCGATGCGGGCGAGGGCCCCCGCGTGGAGCGTCGTGCGCAGGAACTCGCCGAGCATCAGGCACATGCGGCGCGCTCCACTCGGATCGACTGTCGTCAGCGCCCCGATGGAATTCAGGCAGTTGTAGAGAAAGTGCGGGTTGAGCTGCGCACGAAGCGCTCGCAGTTCGGCGTCGCGCGCGTGAACCTGCAGCGCGAGGCGCTGCCGATCCGCCTCGCGCGTCTCCTCGAATGCCAGCACCAGATAATGCACGGCCAGGGCCAGCAGGAAGAGCAGGACGGCGACCGACAGCAGAAACGGCGTCTGCTGCCCGTACGCCTCGGCGAGGCCGTCCCGTCCGGGCATCGACTCGAGCAGCGCCACCCAGGCGAGCGCCAGCCCGAACCACAGGCCCGCCGCCACAGCGGCGGCCATTGAGCAGGCGGCGAGCACACGAAGCGCACCGCTCGTCCGGAGCGGCACGGCGCGGCAGACGTACCAGGCCGAGAGACAGATGAAGGCGTACACAAGCAGAGGCGGCAGCACGAAGACGACTGCCTCCGACACACTCAGGCCCCTGCGGCTGACTGCGCCCGCGATGAGGGCACCGACCACCAGCCAGCCGGCCAGATACGACGCCAGCCGCGCCGGCCTGGCGAGTATGGGGTGCATGGAGCGCTTAGTTCTTGATCACGATGCCCGCCATGATGATCGACCCGCGGATGATCAGGCGCGGAGGGGCAGGCCCCCCCGGCTGCGGCTCGATCTCGGTGCCGAGCGGAGGCAGCCGCTTGTCTTCCACGCCGCCCATGATTGGAATGACGGGGGTCGATACGGTCCAGCCTCTCGGCACGATGATCTCGAAGCCGCTCATC
>CAZCEL010000307.1:0-6366 GCA_964497175.1 uncultured Bifidobacteriaceae bacterium | reverse complement strand
ACCCGTGGCGTTGAGTCGCCAGACCGTGCGCTGAAAGCTGACAGCTGAAAGCTGAGAGCTGATGGCTGAGAGCTGATCGCTGATGGCTGACCGCTTCGTGAAGCAACTGGTCAAACAGGTTCTATACACCGTCGCGCCGCAGTGGACCACTGCACTGATGTCGGCGCGCGCACGGGCTCACTCGCACAGGGTCGTGGCGAGGTGGGGGTGCGGTCCGCTGACCTGCAAGTTGGTCGAGCGGTTCGGTAGTCGCGTCCAGGAAGGTCCGTTTGCCGGACTGCTGCTGACTGACATGACCCATGCCGAACAGATCGGTCCGTACCTGCTCGGGGTGTACGAAAGTGAACTCGACGAGGCGTGGGCCATCGTGTTCCGCGGGTCGTACACCCAGATCATCGATGTGGGTGCCAAATTCGGCTATTACGCAGTCGGTCTGGCCAGACGGTACGCCGAGGCTGCGATCGTTGCCTTTGACACGGACTGGTGGGCGAGAAAGGCGGTCCGCGAGATGGCGGCCGCAAATGGAATCGGCAACGTCACCGTGAGGGGCTTCTGCAGTCCGCACTGGCTCGCGCAGCACATCCAGCCGGCGTCGTTCGTCATCAGCGACTGCGAAGGTTACGAGGCCGTACTATTCGACTCGGAGACGATCCCCAGGCTGCAGTCGACGACACTCATCATCGAGACCCACGACTGTTTCGTACCGGGCGTGAGCGATGCGCTTCGAGCCGCGTTCGGCGAGACGCACTCCGTCAGGGTCTACGGTCATGACGGCTGCCGGAGGGCAACGTCTCGCCCTCTGGACTTCCTCTCCGCGCCCGAGCGGCAGCTCGCTGTTCAGGAAGTTCGCGCTCCCCAATCCTGGCTGCTCTGCCTGCCGAGGACAGGGCCCAACCAGGCGCTGCACTTCGCCGGGCACACGCGCGTCTCCTGACACTTCGCCGTTCAGACGTCCCGCAGAAACGGGTTCGTGCGTCGCTCCCGGCCGATGGTCGTCGACGGTCCGTGGCCAGGATGCACTCGCGCAGCGTCCCCGAACGAGAAGAGCACGCGCCGGATCGAGTCCAGCAGCGTGGCGTAGTTGCCGCCCGGAAGGTCCGTACGGCCGATTGAGCCCGCAAAGAGCGTGTCCCCGACGAAGAGATCCTTCCCCACCTCTCCCTTCGGCCCGATCTGCAGGCACACGCCGCCCGGACAGTGCCCCGGCGTGTGATGCGGACGCGCCTCGAGGCCGCCAAACGTGATGACCTGTCCCGGCTCATAGAACGCGTCGATCGGGGGCGGAGGCGGATCGACGGGGAGACCGAAGATCTTGCCGTGGTCAACGGCGCGCTCATAGAGGAACAGGTCGTCCCGATGGAGGAGCACCGGCACGCCGAGCGCCCGCTTGGCTGCTCCCACACCCGTGACGTGGTCGACATGGGCGTGCGTCAGCAGAATGTACCGAATGGAGATCTGCTCGCGCCGGGCGAACGCGAGCAGCGCGTCGACCTCGTCGCCCGGATCGATGAGAACGCCCTCGCGGGTCGTCGCACATGCGACCACGAAGCCGTTCTTGAAGAACGGCGCCACAGCCTGCGACTCGATTATGATCACGTCGTGATTCTAGCAATCCTCGATGATCTGATGTTCACGTCGAAGATCAAGGCGGCCGCGGCCCGGCTCGGTGTGTCCGTGTCCGTCGCACGAAGCTCCGGCGCCGCGATAGCCGGCATGCGGGCGAGCCGACCCGCGCTCGTCATCCTCGACCTCGATAGCGCAGGGACCGGGCCGCTCGCGACCGTTGGTGCCATGCAGGCCGATCCAGCGCTGGCCTCCATCCCCACCGTGGGGTTCGTGTCGCACGTGCACGGCGAGCTGATCGAGGCCGCCCGACGCGCGGGCGTTGGGGAGGTGATGGCCCGGTCGGCGTTCACGGCACAATTGCCGGCGCTCCTCAGTCGATTCTCGGGACAGTGACCAGCTCCTCCATCGCGCTCTGCACGAGCTGCTTGGCGTCGTCGAGCTGGGCGAGCACCAGCGCGATGTCCATCTTGGGCGCTCCTGGAAACCGTTCGCTCCGGCAGTAGACGCCGTGCTGGCCGACCAGCGCCAGCGAATCGGTCAGCAGGTCGAGCGCCACGGCCAGCCGGCCGCGCGTCCGGCCCATCATGGTTTCGTGATGCTCGAGCGCGGCGTGGTGCTTGTCGAAGACGGTCATGGAGGGCTACTTTCTTGGCTTCGAGGGCCGCAGCTCCACGCGACTCGGCAGGCTGCGCGGGTGGTGTGTCAGCAGGTTCATGACGACGGCCGCCACGTCGTCGGGAGAAATCTTCCAGTCCTGGCCGCGCGCTTCGTCGCCGGCGAAGCCTGTCGCGACCGAGCCGGGCATCACGTAGCTGACGCGGATGTTGTCGTAGCGCACTTCCTGCATCAGCGCCTCGCTGAAGGCGTTCAGGCCCGATTTCGAGGCGCAGTAAGCTGCGCCGCCCGTAAAGGCGTTCTTGCCGGCGAGGCTGCTGATGTTGATGATGAACCCTGCGCCGCGGCGCTTGAGATGCGGCAAGGCGGCACGACAGGCATGGAAGGGGCCGGTGAGATTGGTCTCGATGACTTCGGCCCACTGAGCGGGCGTCATCTCGGCCACATCGACAAAGACACCAACGCCGGCATTGTTGACCAGAATGTCCAGGCCGCCGAATCTGGTGACGACCGCCTCGACGGCCCTCCGCATGTCGTCGTAGCTCCGCACGTTGGCCGAGATTGCTTCGACCGCCGCCGGCCCGGCTTCGTCGAGGCGCGTGCGCGCCTGCGAGAGGTGCACGTCGTTTCTGCCGGTGATGGCGACGTTGACACCCTCGGCCACAAGCGCGCGAGCGATGGAGAGACCGATGCCTCGCGATCCCCCGGTCACGATTGCAACCTGGCCTTTGAGCGATGGCTTCATGCCCCCATCTTAGTCATTACAATGGCGCATGCGTGAGGTGGCCGTGATGGGCGCGGGCGAGGTGGGCGGCCTCCTGGCTCACGCGCTGGCGAGGGCCGATGCCGTCGATCGCGTCCGCTTGATCGATCCATCCGGAACGGTTGCAGCCGGAACGGCCCTCGACATCAGGCAGGCGTCCCCGATTGAAGCCTTTTCGACCGAGATTGCCGGATCCGCCAATCTATCCGACGCAGCCTCCGCCTCGGTCGTCGTCATGGCCGACCTCGCCCGCGGTGGAGCCCAGGACGGCGAGGACGTGTTACGGCAGGTGTGCGCCATGGCCCCGGAGGCCGTCGTGATCTGCGCGCTGGCTCCGCACTGCTCGCTCATCCAGCATGGTGTGGCCGCTCTGAAGTATTCGCCGCGTCGGCTGTTTGGAACGGCGCCCCAGGCGCTGGCCGGTGCGGTGCGGGCGCTGCTGGCGCTCCACACCGGGCATTCACCACGCGATGTGGCGCTGACCGTCCTCGGGGCGCCGCCCGAGCGCACGGTGATTCCATGGGAGGACGCGACGATCGGTGGAGTGGCCGTCATGCGCCTCCTCGATCAGTCGCGCATGAGGGACATTGCCGCTCGTGTGCCCGCCCTCTGGCCGCCGGGTCCGTATGCGCTGGCTGCCGCCGCTGCCGCCGCCGTTGCCGCCGTTGTCAACGGCCCGTCTCGTCTTCTGAGCTGCTTCGTCAGGGCGCCGACACCTGGTGCGCACGGAGCCGCCGTTGCACTCCCGGTTCGTGTCGGCCCGGGAGGTATTCTGGCTGTCGAGGTGCCCCCGCTCGATGGTCAGGCGCGCGTAGCGCTCGAGAACGCCATGGTGTGAACGGCTTGCAGCGATCAGCTGACAGCGGTCAGCGGAGGGCCCACAGCTGCAGACTTGCGGTCCGTGCGGATGATGGCTGTCAGATCGCGACCCGGCCGACGCGGATGCTGCTCACTGAGCTGACCGCTGAGAGCTGATCGCTGTTCGCTGTTCGCTGACCGCTGTCCGCCTACGTCCCGTACGCGTGGTGGAGGGACAGGCCGCCGGAGAAGTCGGCGAGCTGTCGCCGCAGAATCAGACGCCCGCGATGTAGCCGCGATTTGAGAGTCTGGCCCTTGACCCGCAGCATCGCGCTCGCCTCTTCGGTCGAGAGTCCCTGAATGTCGCGGAGAACAACGGGGGCCCGATACGTCACGGGCAGCGTCAGGACCGCTCGGAACAGCCGGCGCCGCAGCTCGGACCGGAAGACGTGCTCGTCGGCCATCTTGGTCCAGTCGGCCTGCTCCACACGGGGTGACGTCGCCTGGTCGGGCGCGTCGCTCCACGTGACCGCGCCGTCGCCGGTGTGTGCCCGCTGCTGCCTCGTGGCGCGCAGCCGCGACATCGCGGCGTTGAACGTGATCCGATAGATCCAGGACGACAGGGCGGCGTCGCCGCGAAACAAGTCGACCTTTCGATAGACCTTGTACAGGACGTCCTGCGTCACCTCTTCCGCGTCCTCCCGGTTGCGGAGATAGCGGAACGCCAGCTGATAGATCTTCGGGCCGTAGACGTCGGCCAGCTCGCCGAGCGCGCGTTCGTCGCCTGCTTTCAGGCGCTCCAGCAGTCTGATGTCGTTGCTTCGATCCTCCATGGCGCGTTCTCCCCCAGCCTCAGGAGAAAACACCGCGCGGTTCCCAAATATTCCAGAACGGCCTGTGCCTCCAAGCGGCACGAAACAAAGGGTTTGTCCCCGAGCGATCAAGCCGACTCGACGGGACAGCGGTCGAAAACCTCGCCGAAGCGCGCCACGAGGCGATTCTCCACGAGCGCCCTCGAGGGCGCCCTCGAGCACAGGCGGGCGAGCGATGTCACTCCGCGGCCGGCGATGCCACAGGGAACGATGAGATCGAAGAACCTCAGATCGGTAGACACATTGAGGGCAAATCCGTGGCTGGTGATCCACCGCGCGATGCGGACGCCGATGGCCGCGAGCTTCTCCTGTCCGACCCAGACGCCGGCCAGCCCCTTGATTCGTGCGGCCTCGACGCCATGGTCGGCCGCCACACGAATCAACACTTCTTCGAGATCCCTGACGTAGCGATGCAGGTCGCAGCGGTCCGGGCTCAGGTCGAGGATCGGATAGCCCACGATCTGACCGATCCCGTGAAACGTGACGTCACCGCCACGCCCGGCCTCGTACACCTCGATGCCGCGTCTGGTGAGCTCGTCGGGCGACGCCAGTATGTGAGAACGCCCGCCATCGACCCGAACGCCCAAGGTGAGGACGGGCGGATGCTCGACCAGCAGCAGGCAATCGTCGATGCGTCCCGCTCGCCGCTCTTCGACCAGTGATTTCTGCAGCGCGAGCGCGTCGGCGTAGGGAACGAGGCCGAGACGTCGGACTTCGATCCTCCGCATCGCGGCTCACACGGCCGACAGATCCCAGTTCTCGAGAGTGGCCTTGATGCGCGACATGAAAGCGTCCGCAACAGCGCCGTCCACGATCCGGTGATCGTAGCCGAGCGAAAGATACCCCATCGGCCGGATGGCGATGGCGTCGTCGATCACAACGGGTCTCTTCTCGACGGCACCGACGCCCAGGATGGCGACCTGCGGCTGGTTGATGATCGGCATGCCGAACTGCGTGCCGAAAGCCCCTGGGTTCGTGATGGTAAACGTGCCGCCCGACACCTCGTCCGGCTTGAGCTGCCTGTTGCGTGCCCGGGCCGCCAGATCCGCGACGGCGCGGCTGAGCGCCAGCAGGTCCTTCTGATCGGCATGCTTCACGACAGGGACGATGAGGCCCCAGTCGAGAGCGACTGCGATGCCGACGTGAATCTCCTTGTGGTAGACGATCGAATCGCCGTCGACGGACGCGTTGACGACGGGAACCGCGCCGAGCGCGTCAACGGCCGCCTTGAGAATGAACGCGAGGTAGGTCAGCTTTCCACCAGCCCGCTCGTAATCGGCCCGCTTCGCGTCGCGGATGTGCGCCACGCGGGAGAAGTTCACTTCGAAAACCGAATGCACGTGCGCCGACGTCCGTCTGCTGGCAATCATGTGCTCGGCAATCTTCCGGCGCATGACCGACATCGGCACCACCTGGCCCGCCAGCCCCGCGCCAGTGGCTTGCCGGGCTTCGGGCGACGAAGGGGTCACCCTCGTGCGAGGGATCGGTCCCGGGGAAGTCGTTCGAGCAGCGGCGGGGAGCGGCGTCGGGGCCGGCGTTGGGGCCGGCGCTCCCGATCGTGCGGCGATGTACGCCAGGATGTCGTTCTTCGTCACGCGACCGGCGATGCCGGTGCCCCGAATCGCCGAGATGTCGATGCGATGCTCGGCGGCGATCTTTCGAACCAGGGGCGAGGAACGCAGGCGGAGCCGTCCCTCCATCGACTCGTCCGCTGACGAAGGCGGGGGCGGAGGGGCCGTGTGTTCCGGCGCC
>CAZCEL010000306.1:2818-6367 GCA_964497175.1 uncultured Bifidobacteriaceae bacterium | reverse complement strand
CGCCTCGATGCTGGCGGTGCTCGCTTCCTGCTGCAGGTTGTCGTTCTCGAGCTGGACGATCAGGTTCGCCAGGCTGGCTTCGGCCGCCCTGAGCTTGAGCATCGCGTCCTGCAGCTCCTGCTCGAGCGTCGGGTTGCTCAGCTCGAGGATCACGGTCCGCGGCTCCACGGTGATGCCGGGCCGCAGCACGATGCGCTCGACGCGTCCCTCGGTGGTGGCCGGTATCCAGCGTATGTCCTCGGGCACGAGCGTCCCCAGCCCCCGGACCTGCCGGACCATCGGCCCGCGCTTGACGGTGTCAATCCACACGGTGGCCCGCTCGACGGTGGGGGCCGCGGGCCGCAGCCGCGACAATCCCACGGTGATCAGCGCCACAGCGGCGACGCCGAGCACGACGTACGCCGCCCGCTTCAGCCGCTGGCGCCGTCGGTTCACCGGCCGGGCGATGTCCATGTGGGATACCCATAGGAGAGTGTCACATCCCCGTGGCGGGAGCAAGCACAAAGCCAGCCGGCCGCCAGACCTGCGCCCGGCTCTCCTGTGATGGTCGAGCCCTGGCCGATCCTCGTGAAGGCCTGCGTGATCGTCCTGCCCCCTCAGGCCATGACTGATTCCGTCATTGGCCGCTGGTTACCGGAGCCGATGCAGGACGCTGACCCAAGGCTCGATGCTCGGCGGCGACCCGCCTTTCCGTTCGACAACGATCTGGCGCGTGTTGAACGAGGTGCCGTAGATCGTCTTGTTGGCGTCTCGGTCCGCACGGATCGTGGAGCCGGCGAGGCTCACGCCGGCAAAGAGGCCCCGCGACCGCGAGTAGCTCAGAATCTCGGCCTGCATCTTGTAGTCGGTCGCTGCCGTCGCCTCGCGACCCACGGGGCCCGCCGCGACCGAGGCATCGCCGCCGATCTTGAAGCTGTCCGCCGTCAGGTTCTCGAGGCCGCGCGTGTTGATCACCACGAGCACGATGTCGGTGGCCTGCCCGCCGATCTGGAACCCGATGCTGCCGCCCGTCAGTGTGATGAACGCCGGCGGCGACCACGACCCGCCGCTTCTGCCGCTGATGATGCCCTTGCCCCGCTGCGCGCCGATGATGAACGCGCCCTTGACCGTCGAAGGAATCACGACGAGCGCCTCGGCCTTGTCAAGGATGGACCTGGGGATCCCCTTGTCGGGGGCCGCCAGGATCTCCTCCAGCACACGGGCGGCTTCCGCGACGCGGTCGATTTCCTCGCTCTGCGCGTGAGCGGTACCCGCGATCATCCCGCCGCCCAGCAGCGCAGACAGCACAACTGACATGCTCGCCCGCACAGTGCCCTCCCTTCCTGCGACCTCGGACCACTGAGCAGCTCCCACCGTGTAGCCGCGCAAGGCCGTTCGCCTCGAGCCGCCTCGTCACCCCATGCGGAGTCCCGGCGCCTTCAGGATATCCTGCCGTCTCGTGTCCGCGTGGCCCACGCAAACCGCAAACCGCACTATTGTCCCCGTCCTGCTCTCCCATACACTATGTCAGCGGGACAGTTCATATGACGTTCATGTCCGATCTGAAGTTCGCCCTCCGATCGCTCGCGCGGGCCAAGGGCCTGTCCACCACTGTCGTCCTGACTCTGGCCCTTGGCATCGGCGCCAACGCGGCCATCTTCAGCGTCGTTCGCGGCGTGCTGCTGCGGCCGCTGGTGAACCGCGGCGAGGACCGGCTCATCTACGTCCGCCAGTCGGCCACCGGTATCGGCGCCGAGAACTCGACCTTCTCGGTGCCCGAGATCCAGGATCTCCGCCAGAGCGTCCGGACCATCGAGGCGTTCGGCGAGTTCTCGACGCTCGCCTTCACGCTGGTCGGCCTCGGCGAGCCGCGGCAAGTCCGGGCGGGCGTCGTCGATGGCGCGTACTTCGACGTGATGGGGTTGCGGCCCGTGCTCGGGCGCCTGCTGAATCAGGGAGACGACGGTCCGAACGCGGCCGGCGCGGCGGTCCTGACCTACCGGTTCTGGATGAACAGCGTCAAGGGCGATCCGGACGTGCTCGGCAAGAACATTCGCCTGGGATCCCGTTCGGCGGTCGTCGTCGGTGTGCTCGAGCCGTCTGTGCCGTACCCGGTCGAAACCGAGCTCATCGCGAATGTCGTCACCAGTCCCCATCATCTGTCGGCGACCATGGTGACGGGCCGCGAGCATCGCATGACGGAGCTGTTCGGGCGTCTTGCGCCCGGTGCCGATCTAGAGGCCGCCAGAGCCGAGCTGCGCGTCGCGCACGCGGCCATCCTGGCAGAGCATCCTCAGGCGTATTCGCCACGCGCGGAGTTCCGGATCGACGCCGTCGGTCTTCGCGATCAGATCACGTCGCGAGCCAGGACCGTGCTGCTGTTGCTGCTGGGCGCTGCGGGCCTGGTGTTCGTGATCGCCTGCTCGAACGTGGCCAACCTCATCCTCGCGCGCACGGTCCGGCGCGAGAGCGAGCTGGCCGTGCGGGCGGCGCTCGGCGCCAGTTCCGCGGCGCTGCGGCGCACGCTCCTCGCGGAAAGTCTCCTGCTCTGCGGCACCGGTGCGGCGCTGGGCATCGTCATTGCGGGCCCGGCGATTGCGGTGATCGGCCGGTACGCCGCCCGCTTCTCCGTGCGCGCGCTCGACCTGACCGTGGACGCCAGCGTCCTCTGGGTCGGCGCCACGCTGGCCGTTGTCGCCGCGGTGCTGCTGGCGTTCGTCCCGAGACTGCCGTCCGCGGGGCCCTCGTCCGGCTTCGGCGGCTCTCCGAGCGGCGGGCGCATCACCGGGGGCGCCACGCGCAGGCTCCGCGTGTTCGCCGTCGTCCAGATTGCCGCGTCGTTCGTGCTGCTGGCAGGCGCGGCGATGCTCGTGAGGACACTGCTGCTGCTGCAGGGCGCCAACCCTGGATTCGAGACGAGCCGCGTGCTCGCCGTCAACGTGCCCGTTCAGGCATTCGGCCGCACACCCGAGCAGACGCGGGCGTTCTACCGGGAGATCCGCCGCCGGATCGCGCCGATGCCGGGAGTCCTGCAGGTGGCTGTCGGGAGTACGGTGCCCTGGCGCGACGTCGGCAATACGGGAGTCGGTTTTTCCTTTTCCGTCGAGGGCCGCCAGCGCGCCGACGGCGAAGACGACCCGCGCGGCAAGTTCCGCTCCGTCTCACCAGGCTTTTTTGCCGCGCTCGGCATCCCACTTCTCGCTGGGCGCGACTTCGACGAGAACGACCGCGATGGTGCGGAGCGCGTCGTGATCGTCAGTCAGAGTCTGGCGCAGCGCATGTTTTCGAGTGGGGACGCCGTGAATCGCCATCTCACCTGGACCGATGGCGTCATGCGCTTCATCGGCGTCAGCCCCGAGCCCCGCCGCATCGTCGGCATCGTCAAGGACATCGACGATGAGAACGTGGAGCCGGCGCCGATGTTGACTGTGTACCACCCGTTCGAGCAGGAGGTTGGCGGAGGCCGGCTGTTCGTTCATGCGCAGGGTGATCCGTACGCACTGGTGCCGACGATCGGCCGGACGGTTCGGGAACTGGCCGCCGATCAGCCGGTCGAGCGGGCCGCGACGC
>CAZCEL010000306.1:0-2808 GCA_964497175.1 uncultured Bifidobacteriaceae bacterium | reverse complement strand
CGCGCCGAAGTGCTCGCGCCGACGCGCCTGAACACGCTGGTGTTCGGCGGTTTCGCGGGTGTGTCGCTCACGATTTCGATCGTCGGCGTGGCGGGCGTGCTGGCCTTCTCGGTCAGCGGGCGGACGCGGGAGTTCGGAATACGCCTCGCCGTGGGATCTCCGCCGGCGCGGCTGCTGCGCGGTGTGCTGGCCGAGGGCGTGGTGATGGGTGCCGCGGGCATCGCCGCAGGTGCGGTGGCTGGCGTCGCGCTGGCGCGCGTGCTCGCCGCGTACATTCAGGGTGTCCAGCTGCCCGGCGCGGTGCCGGTCGTCGCGTCAGCCGTTGTGCTGCTGGCGGCCGCGGTCGTTGCGTCCGTGGTGCCGGCCGCGCGGGCTGCCGGCGTCGACGTGATGAAGGCGCTCAGGGCCGAGTAGACGCGCTCGTCCAGACGCTCCTGCCGCATCCTCCCTCTCATGGACGCGGCGCTCGAATCCTACAAGAAAGACGTGGATCGAACGCTGATCCGCGAGACGCTGAAGCTCACCCTCCAGGAACACTTCCTCAGGTTGGAGAGGTTCGTTGAATTGGCGTCTGCAGGGCTCGGCGCGCCCGATAGAGGCACCGCCAACCCGGCCGCCATCTGCGGCCTGCAGGAAAACTGCGATCCGATAATCCCCGCGACGCAGCATAAGTTGCGATCTGAAGGCTCTGACTGTGCGATCGATTGGGGATCCTGCACTGGCATGCGCTTCGCTCCCCTCGATCGACGATGCTACGATTGACGAGAGCGCGACGAGCCGTTCTCGCTCAGACGCTGCGCGAGCTCGCGAATCTCATTGCCGGCGCCGTGGTCGTCGGACAGTTGGTGGGGCAGCAGCCGGTGTCAGCGTGGGTAATTGGCACCGGTGTGGCGGCATGGCTCACACTGGTCGCCTTGGCCGTCCTCCTGACAGGAGAAGACTCATGGTGAACGCCTTGGGAATCATCTGGGGCATTGTGCTCGTGGCCACGGTGATCGTCCTGCTCGACTGGTTAGGGCGCAGGAAAGAACGCCACTCGAAGCCTCGAGGTTGACCCGACGCTTCGCCTTTCGGTCGCGAACCCATCAACGGAGTCTCTGGGGTCCTTCGCGCATCCGCGACCGCTATCTCGCACTTGCAGCCGGATCGAAACGTGGTGGCGGGCGGCAAGGAGTAGACTCTCCTGACAAGGCCGGCGCGCAACGCCGGCACTCCGGAGTTATCGCCTATGCAGCCTCGTTCACTCGCTCCCGGCTTCTTGCTGGCAGTCGTCGTCAGTTCCTTGCTGATTGCCGCCTCCCTGTCTCTCGCTTCGCCCGCGGCGAAGTCCGGTGGTCTCGACGCGCACGCGCTGTCGCGGCAGCTCGCCTCCGCGGTCGCCCGCGGCGACTCGCCGGGCGTCGCCGCGCTCGTCGTCGATCGAGACGGCGTGTTGTACGAAGGGGCCGCGGGCAGGCTGGACCTCGCGCGTAACGTGCCCATGCCGATCGATGCCATCTTCAACATCGCCTCGATGACCAAGCCGGTGACCTCGGTTGCCATCATGATGCTGCTCGAGGAGGGGAAGCTGAAGCTGGACGACCCGGTGTCAAAATACCTGGACGGCTTCGACAACCTGCGGGTGATCACCAAGTTCAACCAGGCCGACGGCTCGTACGAGACGCGGCCGGCCAGACGCGCCATGACCGTCCGGCACCTGCTCGCGCACACCTCGGGGATCGGCTATGCCTTCTGCAATCCCATCGTCGCGCGCCTGCAGCGCGGGACGCAGAAGAGCGAGTGGGAGCTCCCGCTCCTGAGCGATCCCGGCGATCGATGGAACTACAGCGCGAGCACGCGCGTCCTGGGCCTCATCGTCGAGCGGATCACCGGCACGCCGCTCGAAACCTGGTACCAGGATCGGATCTTCAAGCCGCTCGGGATGGTGGACACGTCGTGGGCCGTGGCCGCGGAGAAGCAGGCGCGGTTGTCCACGACCCACATTCGCTCCGGCGGCACACTCGAGGAGCAGCCGCGCGGACCGGTTCCCTCCACGCCGACCGCACCGTTCAGAGGCGACGCCGGCCTCTATTCCACCGTGCGCGACTACGGAATGTTCATGCGGATGCTGCTGAACGGCGGACGGCTGGGCAGCGCTCGGATTCTGACCGAGCAGTCGGTGCGCGAGATGGGGCGGAATCACATCGGGTCGATCTTCGTCGAGGAGCAGCCTGCCGCCGATCCGCTGCGAACCAGGCCGTTCCCCCTGGGCGCCGGCCGCGACAAGTTCGGCCTGGGCTTTCAGATCACGGCAAAGGACGAGCGCTACTCGACGTTCCGGAGTCCGGGCAGCATGAGCTGGGCCGGCATCTTCAACACCGAGTTCTGGATCGATCCCGTCCGGCACATCGGCGGCGTGCAGATGATGCAGGTCCTGCCGTTCTATGACGAAGGTGCGATTCGGACGCTGAGGGAGTTCGAGGCGCTCGTCTATCAGGGGCTGCGGTAGTCACCCAATCTCCCACTTGCACTCGCCGCTCACGGGATCGATGGCGTGCAGCGCCGTAGTTCTTCCGCCCGCGCCGGCGTTGAATGCATCGAGATCGACAAGCACACGGCGGACGCGCTTCAGGCGCGGGCAGCCGAGCTCGGCATGACTGTGCCGCAGCTGATCGCCGAGCTGGCGGCGCTCGACGGTGTCCCCCGAGAAGCAGACGATGATGAGGTCGCGGAGCTCGATCGCCGATTTGCCAGGGCCACCGAGGGCTCGCGGGCGCCACACGCGCGTGTCGTGCGGTGGCTTCGCACGTGGGGCACGCGCGAGTTCCA
>CAZCEL010000305.1:0-6373 GCA_964497175.1 uncultured Bifidobacteriaceae bacterium | reverse complement strand
ATCCGCGACGGCACGGGCATCAAGCTCTGGCAACGCGCCGGATACCGCTTCGGCCGTGGCCGCCAAGAAGGCTACCAAAACGGTCCCTATTGTCATAGTGAAGGTTGGCGATCCTGTCGGAAGCGGGCTGGTAGCCAGCTTGGCCCACCCCGGTGGCAATGTAACCGGGTTAACGAATATGCTTCCGGAGTTGATCGGCAAGCAATTAGAGCTGCTCAAGGAGGCGGCCCCAAAAATATCCCGCGTTGCCCTTCTGTGGGAACCCGCCAATCCAGACAATCCGCCACTCTATCGACAGTTGCAGGCTGCTGCCCGGAGCCTGGGTATCACCGTTCAATCCTTGGAGTTACAACATCACAGCGATCTCGAGCCCGCGTTCTTGGCGATGACACGGGATCGGGCCGACGCTCTCATCGTGCTTGAAAGTCTTCTGACGGCGCACCCGCAGATTGCAGAGTTCGCGCTGAAGAATCGGATCCCCATGGCGTCGAATTCTTATGAGCTCACAGGATGGGGAGGCCTGATGTCCTATGTGCCAAATTTATCGCGGATGTTCGTCCGTGCAGCCTTTTATGTCGATAAAATTCTAAAGGGCAGGATCCCGGCTGACTTGCCGGTGGAGCAGCCCACAGAGTTTGAACTCATCGTCAACATGAAGACGGCGAAGACTCTTGGTCTCAGGTTCCCGCCGTCCATCCTGATCCGGGTGGATCGAGTGATCGAATGAGCGATAGATAACGCCCTCTAAAAGGAGAGATGCGATGGACTTCGGCTGCCACGTCCCCATGTTCGGTCCGATGGCGACCCGCCACAACGTGATCACCTTCGCCAGGCGGATGGAGGCGCTCGGCTACGACTCCCTCTGGGTCAGCGATCACGTGATCGTCCCGTACACGATCCGGTCGCGATACCCGTACAACGAGACCGGGCAGTTCCCCTTCCCGGCCGGCCAGAACTTCCTCGAGCCGCTCACGACCCTCGCGCTCGTCGCCGGCGTCGCCGAGCGCGTGAAACTGGGGACGAGCATTCTGGTGCTGCCCCACCGGCATCCCGTTCTGGCCGCGATGATCCTCGCGACGCTGGACCACCTCTCGAACGGCCGCGTGGTCCTGGGCGCGGGGGTTGGCTGGATGGAGGAGGAAATCACGCTCTTCGGGGTGCCGTACGCCAGGCGCGGCGCGTGGAGCGACGAGGCCATCCGGATCATGCGTGCCTGCTGGAGCCAGGAGCACGTCTCCTACAAAGGGCAGTTCTACCAACTCGACGACATCGCGTGCTTCTCCCCCGAGGGGGTACGGCATCTGCGGCAGGCCCACCGCCAGGTAATGACCGCCAGTCGTGCTGATTTCGACTCCATCGAGACATAGCACGCCAGACCGGTAGGCTGGAGGACTGAGAGGGCGCGTGCCGTCGCCATGGTCCGAGAACACGACGAACCGCAGGTTGGCGCGGCGGGCGGCTTCGGCTACCTCGTCCGGGGAGCCTCGTCCGTCAGACCTGTTGGTGTGAACGTGCAGGCTCCCCGCGACGGTTCCATCGTCAGGTGCGTTTTCCAGCGCGATGGCGCGCGGCGGGAGCGAAGCGGCGGCCAGGATGGCCGCCGCGGCGACGAGCGCCGCGGCGACTCCGAGCAGGCGCCTCATCGGGCATCACAGCCCGGCGTCGGCTTTGAGCACGCCCGCCTTGTCGGTCCGCTCCCAGGTGAACTCGGGCTCGGATCGGCCGAAATGACCGAACGCCGCGGTGTTTCTGTAGATCGGCCGGCGCAGATCGAGCGCCTCCATGATGCCGCGCGGGGTGAGCTTGAAGTGGGCGCGCACCAGCTGGGTGATTCGCCCCTCTGGCACGCGGCCCGTACCCTCAGTGTGGACCATCACCGACACGGGGTCCGCGACGCCGATGGCGTAGGCGAGCTGCACGAGGGCCCTGTCCGCGATGCCGGCGGCCACGACATTCTTGGCGATGTAGCGGGCCATGTAGCATGCCGAGCGGTCGACCTTGGTCGGATCCTTTCCCGAGAAGGCGCCGCCGCCGTGCGGGGCCGCACCGCCGTAGGTATCGACGATGATCTTGCGTCCAGTGACGCCGGCGTCGCCATGAGGCCCGCCGACGACGAATGACCCTGTCGGGTTGATGTAGATCCGCGTATTGCGGTCCATCAGCGCCTGTGGGATCACCCGGTTGATGATCTTCTCGGTGATGTCCTCCCTCATGGTCTCGTTCGTGACGAGAGGGCTGTGCTGGCTGGAGACCACGACGGCGTCGACCCGCAGCGGCCGCGATCCATCGTACTCGACCGTCACCTGTGACTTGCCGTCCGGCCGCAGGTAATCGAGGATGCCGTCGCGGCGGGCGCAGGAAAGGCCCCGGGTCAGCTTGTGGGCGAGCATGATTGGCAGCGGCATCAGTTCGTCGGTCTCGGTGCATGCAAACCCGAACATCAGGCCTTGATCGCCGGCTCCGCCCGTGTCGACGCCTTGGGCGATGTCGGGAGACTGCTTGTGAATCGTCGAGAGCACAGCGCACGTCTCGGCGTCGAAGCCGTACTTGGCGCGTGTATAGCCCACCGCAGCGATGGCGCCACGGACAACATCCTGGTACTCGACCCGTGCTGTCGTCGTGATCTCACCGGCGACCACCGCCAGGCCAGTGGTCACCAGCGTCTCGCATGCGACGCGTGCGATCGGGTCCTGCGCCAGGATGGCGTCGAGAATCGAGTCCGAGATCTGATCGGCGATCTTGTCGGGATGGCCTTCCGTCACCGATTCCGACGTAAACAAGTGCCGTCCGTCACGGCTCATGCCGTTCTCCTTCCAGTTTGCCGAGCGGCGGCGACGCCACCCGGACAGAGACGCTGCTCGGGCGCGGCTTTTGTGCAGGACGGCAAACGATTAAGTCTAACAAAATCACCGACGGGGGTGGAACCGATCGTAGACGCGGCGAAGCCTTGCTTCGAGCACGTGCGTATAGACCTGGGTCGTCGACAAGTCGCTGTGGCCGAGCATGAGCTGGATCGCCCGCAGGTCGGCGCCCCGCTCGAGCAGGTGCGTCGCAAACGAATGACGGATCACGTGCGGACTGAGAGCGGCCCGGATCTTCGCGCGTTGTCCATAGCGCTTGATGATCTTCCAGAAGCCCACGCGGCTGAGCGGACCTCCGCGCGCATTGACGAATACCCGTGACGACGCGGGTGTGCGGGAATCGGGCCGGCGTCTGGTGAGACCGGGTCGGCCCCGCCGCAGATACCGATCCACCCACTGTGAGGCTTGATCGCCGATCGGCACCAGCCGCTCCTTGCTTCCCTTGCCGACGCACGTGAGGTAGTGCGCGTCGAGCCGCAGATCTTCCTGACGCAGTCCGATGAGCTCGGACACGCGCAACCCGGTCGCATACAGAAGTTCAAGCATCGCACGATCGCGCAGTCCACGGGCCGTGGTGACGTCGGGCTGGGCGAGGAGCAGGTCGACTTCATCGAGCGACAGGAACTTCGGCAGCGACGTCCAGGCGCGCGGCGGGCGAAGATCGTCAGCCGGACTCGCGTCCAGCCGCCGGTCCACCGTCAGGAAGCGGTAGAAACTGCGCACGGCGGCGACCATACGCGCCGTCGAGCGTGGAGCGAGTCCGCGGGCCATCTGTCGTCGAACGAAGGCCTCAAGCGCCTGCCGGTCGAGCGCGTCGAGGCGCCGCCCGCGAGCCGCAGCGAACTCGGCGAGCGACCGCAGATCGCGGGCGTAGCTCTCGACGGTATGCGCCGACAGGCGCCGTTCGACACGCAGGTGGTTCAGGTACGCGTCGATCATCGACCACAGTCTAACCGCTGTGCTACCATCCGCGGTCCGTCGACGAGGTTGTCTGAGCATGCCCGTTCGCTCCAAATGGCAGGCCCTTCCCACCGAGGCCATCAACCCCAGCACGCTCGGGATCGACAAGCTCTCACCCTCGGAGATCGTCGAAGGCATGCTCGCCGAAGACCGCAAGATGCTGGCGGCCGTCCAGCGGGAAAAGGAGCGCATTGTCGTCGGTGTCGATATCATCACGCACGCCCTGCGCGGAGGCGGGCGTATCATCTTCGTCGGGGCTGGCACGAGCGGTCGATTGGGCGTGCTCGAGGCGGCGGAAATGCCGCCGACCTTCGGCACGCCGGATGCGCTCGCCCTGGCCGTGATGGCCGGTGGCAAGAACGCCTTCCTGCATCCCAAGGAGGGCGTCGACGACAATTACGAGGAGGGGGCGCGGTCCATCAACCGGCTGGGCCCCTCGAGGCGGGATGTTGTCATCGGGGTGTCGGCGAGCGGCATGACGCCCTTCGTGCGGGGCGCCCTGACACGCGCCCGACGCCAGGGTTCGAAGATCATCTTCGTCACGTGCGATCCGCGAACAGAGCTGCAGACCTTCGTCGACCTGACGGTCGCGCCGGCCGTGGGTCCCGAAGTGATTGCCGGATCCACACGGCTCAAGGCGGCAACGGCGACCAAGCTGGTGCTCAACATGCTGACGACCGCGTCGATGATCCGGATCGGCAAGACGTACGGGAACCTGATGGTCGATGTCCAGACCGGATCCGAGAAGCTGCGCGATCGGGCGCGGCGAATCCTCGCGATCGTCACGGGCCTCGATTACGACGCCGCGGACCGGCTGCTGCGGCAGGCGCACGGGAATGTCAAGGTGGCAATCGTGATGCAGAAGACCGGGCTCGCCTACCCCCGCGCGCTCTCGCGCCTTCGGCGCGCCCACGACTTCGTCCGCGACGCCATCGGCGAAGACATCGAGCCGCGGCTTCGCGAGCTGCTCGATCAGCAGACCTGACCGATGGGCCGTGAGGATCGGGCCGCGCGGCGGGCCGGCGGCCCGCGGTCTGAGCACCACGGATGAGGGCCACGGATCGGCTGAGCCGTTTGATCCGGGACGCGATCAGGGCATGCGTGTTTCCGGCCGCCGCCGTCGAAGTCGGCGCCAGCCCCGGTGTGTTGTGGCGGAAGGCATTCGGCACGTTGACGTTCGAGCCCGACGCAGACCGCGCGCGGGACCAGACGCTCTTCGATCTGGCGTCGCTCACCAAGCCGGTGGCCACGACAAGCGTGGTGCTGCAGCTCGTGGCGGCTGGTCGACTGAATCTCTCGACTCCCTTGTCCAGTTTCTTCGAGCAGTGGAGGGGCGAGGGTCGGGAGTCTGCGACGATTGTCGATCTCCTGGAGCATTCCTCGGGCCTGCCGGGACGTCTCGTTGATCCTCCCCCGTTCACCCGTCGTGAGTTCATCGAGGAGATCTGCCGGATACCGTTGGAATACGCTCCCCGCTCGACCTCGCTCTACAGCGATCTCGGATTCATTCTTCTGGGATTCATCGCCGAGGATCGCGGCGGCGCGACGCTCGCGGCGCAATTTGACGGGATCGTGCGGCCGCTCCTTGCGCACATGTCCGCCACCCGGCAGGCGTCCGACGTGCAGTCAGTCGACTGGTCCGACGGCTGGATCCTGAGGTTCGATCTCGATCGTCGGCACCGCGCGTGGGCTGCGCCCACCATTCCCTTGGACGAAGACGAGCGGCGCGGCCGCTCACTGGCAGGTGAAGTACACGACAGCTACGCCGCGAGGCTGGGCGGTGTTGCGGGGCACGCGGGCCTGTTCGGCAGCGCCGCCGGCGTTGGTGCCTTCGCGCGAGCAGTTCTTCGAAGCGCGCGCGGGGACGACACCATTCCTCCGCCCTTCTCGCCACCTGTGACCGCGCGCTCCACGACCAGAAGCCCGGTGCCCGGCAGTTCCCGCGCGCTGGGCTGGGACACCATGCTTCCCTCATCGTCCTGCGGCACGCGGATGTCCCCGGCGGCGTTCGGCCACGTCGGATACACGGGAGCGTCGCTCTGGGTCGATCCCATCCTCGATCGCTACTTCGTGCTGCTCACCAACCGCGCGTGCGGGGGCGGCACGCTGGACGAGATGCGGCAGGTTCGACGGGCGTTTCACGATCTGGCCATCGAACTCCTTTGAGGGGTGTCGGCCCCCGAGCAGCAGGTCGAGCCCGGATGATCCGGGTGATCGCCAGCCCTATCGTCCGCGGTCGGGTGCCGCCGGGAACTGAGGGAACGGACCGCGTCCGTCTTGCGGATAGCCAACCGGCGGTTGACCGCCGCGCCCGCCCGGGCCTGGCTGGAACCCTCGACCGCCCGGCCCGGCCGGTTGGCCACGCCCTCCTCGACCGCCGCCGATGCCAGGGATGCCCGCTGGGGGCTGGCCTTGCACGCCGCGTCCTCCCGGGCCGGCGGCCGGCGCCTGAACTTGAGGGACGTACACGAACTGCCATTCGTTGTAGCGATTCCGCCCGTTGTAGAGCTTGATGGACGTGTCCTTGCTCTTACTGACCACGCCCATGACGC
>CAZCEL010000304.1:5192-6386 GCA_964497175.1 uncultured Bifidobacteriaceae bacterium | reverse complement strand
GAGCTGAGACGTCCGTACAGCAGGGCTCTCATGGAGGCGAACCCCTCGAAGGCTTCCAGCGCGGAGACGCCACGCACCGGCCGCCGCTCGACGTGATGGCTGACTGCGACGACGTTCGCAGGATCCCGCACGACCGGCAGCATGGCGCGGGCCAGCGCGTCCTTGTCGAATCGGATATCCGTTCCGACCACCGCCACGTACTGGAAGCGGGTGAGGTTGACGCCGCAGTTGACCGCGTCGGCATGGCCGCCGCGCTCCTTCACGACGACCAGCAGCCGTGGCTCCACGGCGCTGCGATAGGTACGTGAGACCCGCTCGGTCGCCAGACTGCGCCGGTAAAAGTACTCCTTCGCCTCGAGGTGCCACTCTGCCAGCAGCGCCTGAGGTGTGGTGTCACCACCGTCTTCGCATACGACGATTACCTCGAACTCGGGATAGCTGAGCGCCAGCAGCGAACGCACGGTGTCGGTGGCCCCCCCGGCATCCCGTCCGAGGGGAACGATCAGGCTAACCGGCTTGCTGAATCTCGACGCGGTCTCGTCCGGGTCGGCCGGGAGGTCACGTCGGCCCCCGGACCAGACGGCACCGAGAGTAATGATCAGCACCAGCGCCGCTAGAGAAGCCATCGAGGCGCCGGCCAAGCTCATGACGAGAGTGCGGAGTAACTCCTCCACCTCAGACCCCCACGTGCTCCAGACCCATCGTCTCGAGGAGCACGCGCACACGCGGTCCAACAACGGGTCCAGCTCGTTCGACCAGCGACTCGGTGAAGCCAACGCCCCCGGCCGCGGCAATTCGGCGCAGAAGATCGATCTTGCCATGTGAGGGGTTGTCGCTGGCGGCCTCCATGACGATCAGGCTGTCCAGCACGCCGAGATTCTGAAACACTTCCGCCGCCCCGTTTCGAACGAAGCGGTCACCATGCTCGAGACAGCGCATCACCACCGGCCACACGTCCGGCCCCATGACTTGCAGCGATTCCTTGGCGGCCTGCCGGACCCACCAGTTCTCATCACCGAGCAGGTGTGCGACCTCGGCCGCCAGATCCGCACGTTCGAGGTCGCCGAGCGCGCGGGCGGCCTGCGCCCTTACGAACGAGCAGGAATCCGACAGAAGGCCCCGCAGACGTTCAACAGCCACTTCTCCGCCGATGCACCCGAGCGCCCCAGCCGTGGCCTTTCGGACGCGAGGATC
>CAZCEL010000304.1:0-5182 GCA_964497175.1 uncultured Bifidobacteriaceae bacterium | reverse complement strand
TCGTCGGCCAGCGCAGCCAATTCCCGGTCCAGTCCCTCAAGGTCGCCATACCTGGCCAGGAGCGCGGCCCCCCACAGGCGAAGCTCGGGATTGGCGTCCGTCAGCAGATCTCTCAAGCGGTGCGCGATCGAGTGCGGGGAACGGTCCAGATGAGGGGCGATTCGCGGAGCGAGATCGGGCCTCCGCCTGAGGCCATCGAACAGGACATCCGACGCACGGGCGTCCGTGCACTGGCCCAGCACGGACAAGGCGAGGTCGGTCACTTCGGCGTCGCCGCTCTCGACAGCTGCAGCCAGCAGTTCGATCGCCGAGGGATGTTCCCGGTGCGCCAGAATCCGCAGCGCAGCCATCCGGCGCCACTTCTCCCTGGAGGTTCGATGGGTGGACGCATCGCTCACGAGACGGTCTGGGCCGCGATCAAGCATCAGATGCTGGACGAGCACTGCGGTGACTGCGTCGGGCGTCGAGCAGTCCGCCGCAAGTTCCATGATCAGCTCGCGCGACATGGCCTCGAGCCGGGGACGCATGAGAGCGAGCCGCTGATCGGTTGCGAGATGGCGCAGTGCCTCGCTCTGCAGTTCGCTGAGGACAGCACCTCGCGCCGCCGCGGCGTTCTCGCGGCGGCGCTGAATGGTCACTGCATGTAGCGCCAGCAGCGCCCAGGCACAGGCGGCTGCTGCCGAGAAGTACAGCAGGAGCATCTGGATCGGGACGACCCCGAGACAGGTATCGGCTGAAGGTCGTCAGGCCTGCATCGGGACTGCTCACCTAGCCCGACAGGCTCCGGCGCGCGCCGGGGCCCGTGGCTTCAGGCCCAGGAGACGCATGAGGTGCTCCACCATGCTGACGCGGTCGGGCTCCTGCTGGCCGAGGCTGTCGAGGATGTCGAGCACCTCGGAGACCGATCCGACCGAACCGATGCCGAGTTGCCGGGCGCTTCCAGGGACCTTGTCCCGATCGCCGCGCCACACCAGGATCGGCCGCGCCGTGGAGTCGATGGCGACGTCGAGGCAGTTCTCCGGGCGGTCGTCGACGACGATATCAAGTTCCAGGGCTGCAGCGATCCTTCCGCGGGATCCGTTGACCACGAATACCGAAGGAGCGGGAAACCCGTGGGAAGCCAGCCAGCGGTGGCTTTGGACCTGGGCCCCGTCGCCCCGCGTCTGCGGACGGCTCGTCAGGAAGATCAGCTCCCATCGGCGGGCGCCGACAAGTCCGGCGAGGCGCGCGAGGGCACCGGGCTCGATCTCATCGAGCGTTTCCCAGAAATTCTCAGAGGCGCACACGGCCCTCCAGAGCTCTCGCTGCTGCCGCGCGGAGAGCGCATGCGGCAGCAGCGGCTCACTCCGATCCTCCTGGCCTTCGTCCGCGCGGATGGGGGCCGCCGACCGCGGCAGACTGCCCGGATCGATGTCAGCGAACAGGCGGCTGGCCTCACGGGCCAAGGCGCTCTGGAGGTCGGCGACCGTTCCGTCGAGATCAAACCCTAGACGCATGCGGGGGAGCAGGAATCCTCAGAGTCAGTAGTGTAATGCCATGATGGGCCTGGACCCGGGTGACACGATGCGCACCGTTTCGCTTATCGGCCGGGGCGGATGGTGCGATGAGACCGTCAAACCTGTATCCCACGGGGCACAGAAGTGCCCATCCCGCAACCGGGCAGGGCCCTCGGTGTTGACTCTTTTCCAACGGGTCCATAAGCTCGAAAAGCTCCCCGACCGAGCGTGCCGTCAGTCCACGTGCTGTCCGATAGATGAGGAGCGGCTGCAATCAATGAGACCCAGTCCTGATGTCATGTGCCGACAGCTTGGCGATGGCGCGGTCTTGATTCATCTCGAGACGAACCAGATCTACGAGTTGAACGCCTCCGGGCACCGGATCTGGGCGCTGGTGCAGGCAGGACTGACCTCCACCGCAATCTGCACGCGGATCCAGGAGGAGTACGACGTGGACCCCAGCCGCGCGGACTGCGAAATCGAGGGGTTGCTCGCTCTCATGGAACGTGAACGCCTGATCACGGGAGATCATGACGCTTCTGGCGCCGGCTAAGCCGGGCGGCGGCTGGCTCGCGATCCTGTGCGAGTCTGGCCTGCCGGACCAGGCCGTTCGGTGGGGGGAGCAGTCGAGCAGCGGTCGATCTGTGGCCTTTGCCCACGCCATTCCCAACGGCGACAGGACTTCGCTTGCCGACAGCGGCCTGTGTCGCGTGTTCTTCGACGGTGTCCTCCACAACGCGGGCGACCTGGGGAAGGAACTCGGCACCGAGGCTGACGCGGCGGCTTCCGTGGTTCTGCAGGCGTACGAGCGCTGGGGCGCCGAGTGTCTGGGCCGACTGCGCGGGAGCTTTGCCGTGCTGGTCTGGGACCGGCAACACGACAGCCTTCTGGCCGCTCGAGATCCGCTGGGCGCCTTTGCGCTGTTCTACGCACAGGGAGCGGGACGGCAGGTCTTCCTTTCGCCGTCGATCGACGTGTTGACCATTGCGTCCCCGATTCGACGTACTCTGAACGTACCGGCGCTCGCCGATCATCTGAGCCACCGGTGGCCCGACACACACGAGACGTTCTTCGAGCAGGTGAAACGAGTGCCTCCTGGACACCGCCTGCTCGTTCGTTCGTCGGTCCTGTCTGTCGATCGATATTGGGATCCCGCTCCTCCGGGGCGCAAGGTCGACTGGGTTGGGGAAGACGAACTCGAAGGGTTCGATCCGCTGTTCGATCAGGCGGTTGCCCGTTGCTGCCAGCGGAGCCGCACCGGCATCTTCCTGAGCGGCGGATTCGATTCGATCAGCATTGCCGCAGTGGCGGCAGATGGCGCGCGACGGAGCAGCCGTCCTTTGCCGGTCGCCTTGTCGTTGGCGTTTCCTATTCCCGAATGCAACGAGGAGACGGTTCAGCGTGGAGTCGCGCACGCGCTCGGTCTTCCCCACGAAGTTCTGCCCTTCGACGACACGGTGAGGCCCGAGGGGCTGCTTGCTCGGAGCCTGCAACTGACAAGCACCTGGCCGGCGCCGATTCTCAACACGTGGCTCCCGGCTTACTCGACGCTCGCATCCGTCGGGGCACGGGCCGGTGTATCCGTGATATTGACGGGCAGTGGCGGGGACGAGTGGCTGTCGGTGAGTCCGTATCATTCTGCCGACCTGATCAGGCGAGGGCACCTCGGGCGGTGGCTCGGGTTTGTGGCGGCATGGAAGCAGTCGTACAGGGTCAGCTGGCCGCAGGTTCTGAGGGGCGCCGTGTGGACCTATGGTGTGCGCCCGTTGTCGAGCCTGGCCCTCGGCCGCGTTGCACCAGCAACCTGGGAGCGCTCGCGCGTGGCTCGCCTCATGCGGAAGACCCCGGCCTGGGTTGCACCTGGTGGTGCTCTTCGCCGCGCGCTCGAAGCCCGCGCCGCGCGCGCGTTGACTCCGACCAGCCCGTCCCAGGGTTTCTACGTCCAGGAGATCCGCACCGGGATGGACCACCCGTTGATGTCGATGGAACTGGAGGAAACATTCGAATTCGGGCGCCGACTCGGCCTTCGCGTCCAGCACCCGTACTGGGATGCGGATCTGATCGAGCTGCTCTATCGAACGCCGCCGCACCTGCTCAATCAGGGCGGTCGCTCCAAGGCGCTCGTACGCCGGAGCGTCGCGCGGCGGTTCCCCCTGCTGGGGTTCGACCGGCAGAAGAAGGTCGTGGCGACCTCGTTCTACCGGACGACGCTGACGCGGGAGGGCGCCGCCGCCTGGAAGGGGCTCGGCGGCGTGCAGGCGCTCGCGGATCTGGGGATCGTGAATCCGCGCGCGACCGAGGAAGCCTTTACGGCAATGCTGACCGGGTCGAAGACACATGGTGTGTATCGCATCTGGGACATTCTGAGCGCTGAGGCCTGGGTGCAAGCTCGCTCGTGAACGAAGTGGAGGCGTGATGAGGAACGACAGCAAGGCCAAGGAAGCGGACAAGAAGGAATGGGAAGAACCCACGCTGCGCAAGGTGGGCACCGTGGGCGAGGTGTTGCGCGGCGGCGGCGGCAAGCTGAGCGTCATGGCCGACGACAGCGGCGATGCTCCGCGCAAGCCCAAGGGGCAGGGCTAAACCCGCCGGCCCGGCAGGACGCATGTTGGACCTCGTCATAGCGGACGAGCCTGCCTCACACCGCGACGTGCCCTCCACGGCGCCGCTCGTGCAGCAGTGGTGCGATCTCAATGGCCGGGTGTGTGCGCTCGGGTACGCCTCGGGCGATCGATGCTGGATGGAATGGCCTCGACTGGCCACCTACTCGTTCGCACCCGATTGTCCGGTCGTGCACGCCTATCCGAAACAGAGCGTTCAGCGGCGCGTGGTCGAGGACGTCTTCAGGCGAAGTGTCCTTCCCTTCGCACTGCAGGCTTCAGGCTGGGAGGCCCTCCATGCCAGCGCAGTCCTGATGGCACGCGGCGTCGTGGGATTCTGCGCGCCATCGGGTACCGGCAAGTCGACGCTCGCGCACGGGCTGAGCCTGCTTGGGTATCCGACATATGCCGACGACGCACTGTTCGTGCAGGTTGAGAGCGAAGTGATCGCCCGTCGCATGCCGTTCGGCACGCGCCTCCGACCAGCGTCACGAGCGTTTTTCGGGAGCAGAGCGCCGTCGGGTCCGTCGGACATCGCAGAGAGCGCACAGAGAGGTCTTCCCTCCACCCGCCCGCTGGCCGCGCTCTTCACGCTGCACCGCCAGGCCAGGCCGGTGCTGGAGGGTCCAAGCGTCCGCCGCTTGACGCCAGTGCCAGCGTTCAGCGCGATCCTCGCGCACGCCCAGTGCTTCAATCCTCTCGACCCAGACGCCAAGCGTCGGCTGGTCTCGCATTATCTGTCGCTGGCCGCCCGCGTTCCGGTCTTCGAGTTGAATCTGGGCGACGGGTTTCAGCACTTCGCCGCGACGCTCGGTGTCATCGTCTCCGCCGTCAACGGCGCCGAGTCGATGCAGGTGGCCCGGTGATTCCGGTGGTTCGCGTGACGAGACCCACGCGCCCCGTTCGACTCCTCGAGACCGGGTGGCTGGCGCTCAGGATGACCGCGTGGAGGGCGGCGCTTCCCGTTGCCAAGCACCTGCTGCCGCTTCCGACGCTGGTTCGCGCGGCAGTCCGCCGACCACGGTGCAGCGTCCGGTGCCCGGATCGCGAACGACGGGTCGTGTCGCTCGCCCGATGCGTGTGCGA
>CAZCEL010000303.1:0-6392 GCA_964497175.1 uncultured Bifidobacteriaceae bacterium | reverse complement strand
GCGTGTCCAGGCGACCCCTGATCTGGTCAGCGAACGCGGAGCCTCCGCACGAAACACGTCGCGCGCCGCTCCCCCGTCCACCGGCACAACGAGCAGCGTCGAACGCTGCGCCACCGCCAGCCCCTTACCGTCCGGCGACAGCGCCATCGACCAGAGCTGTTGCCCGAACGCCGGTGACCCGGCGACGGGGCGCTGGCGTCCGGAAGTGATGTCATAGGCCATGATGGGTGACGTGCCGTCGGCTGGAACGCCCGGGAAGTAGTAGATCGTTCGTCCGTCCGGCGAGATACAGGGGAGCGGTCCGGGCACATTCGTGCTCCGCGCGCCGGGCATCGGCTCGACTGTGCCGGTTCGGGCATCCATGCGCTGCAGCGTCCCCCGCCCCAGGTTGTCGACCGTCGCAAGCAGCAACGATCGACCGTCGGGAAACCATCGGGCGGCCGGCCACCGGCGATCGAATTCCAGGTTCGCGAAGAACTCTCGCTCTTCGCCGGTGTCAGCAGTTCGAATCGCCACGGCCATGTTGCCAGGACCCTGCATCAACGGACCGCGTCGTGAAAAGTACGCGAGCTGACGACCATCCGGCGACCAGACGCCTGCCAGGTTCGAGCCGGTAAAGCGTTCCGCCAGACGGGCTGGCGCGCCGACTGCCCCCGTCAGCGGCTCCACTTTCGCGGTGTAGACGTCCTCGGTTCCGGTATAGACGCCATAGTAGAACGATCCGTCTCGCGCAAACGCGAACAGGCCGAGAGGCGACACGGCGCCAATGTCCGCCTTCAACAGCTCCGCCGTTCCGATCGGCTTCCCGGCCGCGACCTGGATTGTCCAAAGCCCCGTACGGCCGCGCCGGTCGCTGAGGAAAACGATCTGTGTGCCGTCCCTCGTCCAGACCGGCGCGTAATCGATCGCGGGATGTTGGATGACTGCGACTTCCTGACGGCCGTCGACTGACAGGACGAGAATATCGCGGTCTGGCGAGTCGCGTCTGACGCGCGCGTCGTAGGCGACATACCGGCCGTCTGGCGAGAAGCTCATCTTGCTCGGCCAGCGCCAGTCGAGCGACTTCAGGATCTCGGTCGATCCATCGGCCACCGCGATGAGCCCGATCTGGAGCGTGCCGTCCACTCGCTGCAGGAGCGTCAGGACCCTGCTGGCGTCGGGCGACCACGCACAGGGCTGGACGTAGCTCACTTCCCCATTGCGATAGACCACGCGTGGCGTCACAGGCTCGGCAGCATCACCGAATGGCACGATGCGCAATTCCCAGACACCATGCTGGTTCTTCCAGGAGTACGCGATCTGCTCGCCGTCGGGCGACACGACTGAAAAGTCCGCGTATTCCGGAGAGGTGGCCCATGTGCCCTTCCTGGTAACGCGACGTGTCTCCCCGGAGGCCAGATTCCTGACGGCGACATCTCCGGTGCTCCCGTCGGTGAACGTCAGGAAGCGGCCGTCGGGCGTTGGCGCGCCCGTGATGTCTGTGCCAGCGCCCGTCCAGACCTGCCGGACAACGATGCCGGGACCTTGCGCGGCGACGGTGCGCGCAGGGCTCATGACCCGGCCGCCGCCCGAAGACAGCACGGCCAGGAGCAACGCCGCCGCGACGGCGAGCGGCCGCGCCCGTCGGCCGAACCGTGCGGGCGCCGACGATTCGCCCGCCGGACGGCGCGTCGCCCGCCAGGCATCGAGCTCGCTCGCGTAGGCGTAGACCGTGCTGCGCGCCAGATGTCTGTGACGATGGATGGGAAGCTGCTCGGAGGCCTCCCACCGTCTGACCGTCCGCACGTCGCGCTTGAGGTGAGCGGCAATCTCCTTCCACGACTCCAGTGGCGTCTCGCCGGGTCGAATCGGTTCGTCGGGCACGGCCGGCTCCTTGGCAGCAACATCGAGGCGTTTCGATGTTGTGCCCGCAGGTTAGGCAACGCGGCGCAATCTGGCAATAGGCATCAAGGGACATTCGCCCCCCGGAACATTTGTCCGACCCGCGCCCAGCGGATATAGTCCCCTCCGCGGGGTGAGTGCGCCTTGCAGTCACAGTGTCCCGCTGAGGAGGGTGGTCATGAAACGAGCGATTCCGATCGTCTGGTGCGGGACGATGGTCCTTGCGTACCTTGCGGGGAGCGCGGTTGGACCGGTGCAATCGGCGGCGGGCCAGGCGCCCGGACGCGGGGGACAAGCCGCAGCTGCGGGTCAGCAGGCTCCCGGCGGCGCGCTGCCCCCGGGCGATTACTCCAGAATTCAACTCGCGCCCGATCAGGGCGAGCCCACGCTGTTCTCCGGTCAGGACCTGCGGAAGGCCCACGCCGCGCTGCAGGCCCGGGCAGCGGGAGGTCCGGTGGCCAACGCGCGCGAGCTGATGAAGCCACTGGTCACGCGCACGCACTCCTACATCCTGCTGCATCGGCCCGCCCTGACCACCCAGCCGCCCAACGGTGAGCAGCACGAGGGTGTGACGGACGTCTACTTTGTCGTGGGAGGCAGCGGCACCGTGACCGTCGGCGGCGAGCTCGAGAACCGGCGCATTTCGCGGCCCGGCGAATTCCTCGGACCCGTCAAGGGTGGACGAGCTTACAAGCTGGCGGCCGGCGACATCCTGAACATTCCGCCGAACATGCCGCACGCGACCATCCCCGATACCGGCGGCATGACGTACGTGCTCATGAAGGTCAACGTGGGAATTTATCCCTGGTCGCTGATCAACGGAACGCCCTGAGCCTCGGGGCCAGCGGGCCCCATCGCGTACGTGATCGAAGCTGTCGCGGCGGCTGGTCCAGCTGGAACTGGCGGGAAGTCGCTGGATTCACGCGTGCGTTATCTGTTCCCGTGCTCGCGGATGTCGGTGTCCCTGACGTCCGCAGCCGCGTTGTCGGCGAGGACGGACAGGCCCTTCCTCACCCGCGCCACGTTGTCGGGCGTGTCGTCGATCAGCAGGTCGAGGTCCTTCATGAAGCGCGCCGCGCCGTGGGCGATGAGGGCAAAGCCGCCGATGAGGAGATACCGCGCCCCGGCCTCGTTCAGCGCGCGGCAGACGCGGACGAGATCCTCCGGCTCTGGTGCTCGTGCGTACGCAGGAGCATCTCGGTCATCCACGCGTCAGCCTCGTCGAAGCTGGCAAACCGGTAGACCCCGCGCGACACCAGCGCCGCCGTTCCGCGCAGGAACGCCGCTGTTCTGGCCAGCCGGCGCTGGTCGTCGAACGTGTTACCGCCCTCGCCCCGGTGCCCCACCACGCGCATGAGAAGAAACGGGCACGCGCGCCCTCACACGAGCATTATGCGCCAGTCTCACGATCCCGCATAGGCCCAGGGTGGCTCTGCCTCTTCAGTGCCGAGCCAGCGCGCGATGCGCCGCACGCATCTCCGCAGGCGAGAAGCCCGCCACGCTTCGGGCTTGGGCTCCAGGCGTCGGGCCGGGCTTTGGGCTTCGTTGAACCTTGAGCCTGCCACAGCCGGCTCGACTTAACGGAACGCCCGTTCTCGTCCGGGTCAGCCCCTTCCCCCTTCGACAGACAGCAAGGTCTTCGTTCTACCAAACGATGTCGATTCCAAAGGACTTCAGCTTCGGATCGTTGGTGGCGATCGGGATGTTCTCTGCCTCGCTTTGAGCGGCGAGCATCCGGTCAAAGGGGTCGCCGTGCGCCTGCGGCCACGAGCCCGCCCGCTCGCCGTGCGTGAACAGCACGGGGAGGCACTCGAACCGTTGCGAGATGCAGTACGACTCGATGGACTCCGTGCCTGCCCACTTCAGCTTTCCGAGCCGCACCTTCGTGGCGATTTCCCAGGCCGACGCTGCGCTCACGTACACCTTCGTGTCGTCATCCTGGATGAAACGCCGCACCTTCCGACTCAACTCCTTCGCGTTGGTAGACCACCAGAGGAGTGTGTGGGTGTCGAGGAGGAGGCGCGAGGTGTCCACTGCTACGCCTCCCCGGCCCACTCTGCCGGCAGGGGCTCGAAGAACGCGTCGCCGATCTCGACGTATCCCTTGAGTGTCCCTGCTTGCCGCTTCGGTGCGCGATCGGGAAGCGGCGCGAGTCGCGCGTACGGCTCGCCGCTCTTCGCAATGATGATCTCCTCGCCTGCGTGCGCCTGTTCGAGCAGCCGGGACAGATGGGTCTTGGCCTGGTGAACGTTCACGGTCTTCATGATCGCAGTCTACGGCCGGGGCTGGACTAAGTCAACGGACTAAGTCTTAAGTCTTGAGAGTCCAAGTTGTGCAGCAAATTGTGCAGTCGGGCCGCGCCGCCGGCGACGAGATTGCTCGCCCCGGCCGGCGTGATGTCCGGGAAGAAGACATCATTCCCTTTCAATTCCTGGACGCTCCCGCGGTATGGCAGTCATCGAGGTCGCGAGCGACAGCCGCGACGCGTCGCTTCGAGCCACCGGATGTGATCCACCAGGCTGCGCCGAATCGGGCGCACCGCCCATAGCGCCACGCGGCGTCAGGCTCATCGCCTGACCAGGCTTGTCCAGTTGACCACGAGATTGATGCGATCGCGGATGTCCGGCTCCGCCTGCTTGAGGACGAGCAGGCGCTGGCCATCGGGCGAGATGTCGTACGACCGCCCGCGAGTGTCCAGGAAGTCGGTCTGGAATGCGAGCCGTGGCGGATCCCACTGCAGGTCGGGCTGCGGGCGAACCTTCACCGACATCCACCGGTTGCCGTTGCGGTAGAAGAGCTCACCGCAGCGGCACCAGCGTGGTTCCATGCCGCCGTCGGTGGAGATCGGTCGGGCGGTCTTTCGATCGGGAAACGACTCGACATAGACTTGGAACTGTCCCGTGTCGTTGGAACTGAACGCAAGCCACCGACTGTCCGACGAGAAATCATTCCCAAACTGCTCGACGTTTTCGGTCGCAATCCGTTCGAGTCGACCGTCGGCCGTCACGATTCCTCGGCGCAGTCCACGTCCGACAAGCGCAAGCGCCAGCATCTGGCCGTCCGGCGTCCATGCCTCGGGCATGACATGGTCTGGCACACCAGGCATCACCTGTCGGATTGGCCCAGAGCCATCCGAAGGCTGCGCGGTCACGGTTACCGTCTCTGGGGAGCGCCATGCCGCGTGGGTAATGGTGTGGCCATCGGGATTCCAGACGGGCCATCCGTTGCTCTCGCCCGTCGGGAGTCGGCGCCCCTCACGACGTATCAAATCATAGATCCAGACATGATCGGTCACGTCACCCACGTGCACTGCCAGACGGTCGCCTCGCGGTGCCAAATCGAAGGTCCCGTACAGGCGCGGGGGCACCGGGAGATACTCGATCCCTCCTCGCCGATCCACCCACGCGAGCCGGCCGAGCCCCCGATTCCCGCCAGGGATGTAGGCAATCACACCGGTGCTGGAAGCGGAGGCGTGCAGCACTCTGAAGGTTGAATCCATGGCGACGCCGGCCGCGATGGTCGTCGGCTCTCCGTCGATCTGCCCGATCGCAGGATCGAATGCCGGCGCGAGCAGGCTTCCAGCGCGTGCGAAGAGCAGATAACCGGGCGCGACATACTGCGGGCTATAGCCTGAGCGCAGCACGACCTTCATGTCGCCGGCCGCTGAGATGAAGACCACGTCGGAATGGTCCTTGTTGATGCCTCGGCTCTCTGCCGTTCCCAGAATCGCGCCGCCGGGCAGCGCCTGATCGAAGAAGACCGGTGGGCCTGGCATCGTCACCGCCTCGGGCGCGCCGCCTTGTGCCGAGACCCGTGACACCCGGAAGCCCTGGTCCTCATCGAAATAGATCGTGTCCTCGGCGGTCCACGTTGCGCGCACCGGCACCCGCGCGTCGCACAGCGTGATCGCCGCCCCGCCGTCGAGCGGCACTTTCTTCACCTTGTCGTTCGTCAGGAACCCCAGCCACCGGCTGTCGGGCGAAAAGAACGCGTGGATAGCTCCGTCGGTGCCTGGGACTGGTGTGACGTTCACGCTCGCGAGATCTCGCAGGTACACCATCGTGCCCGACGATGTCTGGCCGACGTAGGCCAGAAGGCGGCCGTCGGGCGAGAGCCGCACGACGGGACTGTCGAAGCCAACCTGAGGAATCTGGGCGCCCAGCGCAAGCGGGGCGTGAGACGGCAGATCGATCACGGTCCGGCTCAACGGCCCGGGCGGTGGTGGCTGGGGCGGCTGACCTCGCGGCCACACGGCAAGTGCCAGAGAGCCGATCGCGAGGCCGACGGCCAGCCCGGCAGCGCCGAGGAGCCACGGTCTTGCACGAACGTCCGACGTGGCCGCCGCAACTGGGGCCGCGGCTGGGACGCTCATCGCCTCTTCGATCTCGAGGCGCACGTCGCCGATGTCGCGCAGCCGGCGCCTGACATTCTTCTCGATGCAGCGCCGCAGCAGCCGGCGAAGCGGAGCCGGCGTGTTCTCCGGCAGCGCATGCCAGTCCGGCTCCCGCTCA
>CAZCEL010000302.1:0-6394 GCA_964497175.1 uncultured Bifidobacteriaceae bacterium | reverse complement strand
ACCGAGGTCATCGACCACGCCGGGTACTTCATCCAGATGAGCATGGCGTCGCTGCCGATCTGGCTGGAAGGCATCCTGAACCGCAAGTATCCGCAGTGGAGGGACCTCGAGTACAACGCGGACGGGTCCGCCCGCTACATGCCGGCCGGCGCCCGTGTGGTTGAAGCAGCGCTCCTTCGCCACTTCCCGGCAGACGACATCGCCGTCTGCTTTCCCGACGATGTGGACGCGTTCATCGGGCCGAACACGCGCGTCGTGGCAGTGTCGACGCACAATCCGCTCGGCGTCACGTTTGCCGCGGGCGTCTATACGTCCATCTTCGGGTCCTCGAAGCAGCCCATCAACGCCCACTACGCCCGCCGGCTGTTTGCGGCGATCAAGAACAACCCCCACCGGCCGCACTTCAAGGTGATCGTCGGCGGGTCCGGCGGCTGGCAGATCGCGCAAACAGATCTGTTCGACGAGCTCGGAGTCGACTGCGTGGTGGAAGGCCGCGCCGAGTCGGCCGACACGCTCGCGATCTTCCGCGGGGCGCTTGCCGGCGAGGAGCTGCCCAGACGCGTCGACGTGGGTCATCCCAAGACCCGCGAAGAGGTCGTGTTCCCGGACAAGCGCACGACCTTCGGCGTCGTCGAGATGACGACCGGCTGCGGGCGGCGATGCAACTTCTGCCTGCCCGACCTCAATCCGCAGCTGGACCTGCCCAAGGATCGGATTCTCTCCGCCGTGCGCGCCAACGTGCGCGACGGCAACAAGCAGATCTCGCTCGCGACCGAGGACATGTTCATCTGGGGACAGGTCAGGACCGAGACGCCGTTCTACTTCCCTAACCGGGAAGCGCTGCTCGACCTGTACCGGGAGGTCGTGACCACGCCCGGCGTGGAGCACCACATCCTCAGCCACAGCACGATTGCGCCGGCCGTCGTCGATCCGCTGCTGATCGAGAAGCTGTCCGATCTGCTGCTCGACAAGAGCCCGATTCACCTGCCGATGCTCAGCGCGCACCCGAACAAGAAGGCGTTGACGCCGCTCGTCGGCCTCGAGACCGGCTCGGTGCGCATGGCCAAGCAAATCATGCCCGGCAAAGGCGTGCCCTTTTCCATCGATGACTGGCCCAGCGTGGTCGTGCGGGGCCTGGAGGTGCTCAATCGCAACAACTGGTTCCCCGCGATGACGCTCATCATCGGGAATCCCGGTGAGACCGACGAGGATACCAAGGAGACGCTCGATCTCATCTACGAGGTGGAGCGCCGCGGCCTGTTCGCGTTCTTCATCCCGTCGATCTTCACGCCTCTGCACGACACGCGGATGGCGGATCGCACGGGCGTGACCGAGACCAGGCAGCTGACGCCGCTCCAGTGGCAGTTGATGATGAAGTGCTGGAAGATGAACCTGCGTCCGGGGCAGGCCAGCTGGTGGGCGCCAACGGTCTGGCGCGTAGGCGCGATCGTCTTGTGGCTCTTCAGACTCCGCAAGCTGAACGGGCCCGGCTTTACCTGGCCGATGATGATGTTCGCCAGCGCCCTGCCCGAGACGCTGATGGCCCGGATGGGGAGGCTCTACGAGCCGAGGCCCCTCGTCATCAAGACGCGCAAGGAGTTGCTGGCCACCGTCAGGCCGCAGCATCGCCGCTTCCTGCGTGTCGACAACGGCGACATGCCGGAGGAGGTCCTGCCGGACGTGTTCGCCCAGCCCGGCCAGGCAGCGCGTCCGCGAGTCATCGACCTGAGAGAGCTGTCCGGCGAACGGCGCCCTCAGTCCGAGATGGCTCAGGTGCCCTGACGGGTGATGACCGCGCAGGACTTCCGTCACCTCGCGCTCGCGTGCCCCCAGGCGATCGAAGCCTCGCACATGGGCCATCCTGATTTTCGGGTGGGAGGGAAGATCTTCGCCACGCTCGGCTACCCTGACGAGCAGTGGGGTGTCGTCAAGCTGACCGCACGCGATCAGCTCCTGTTCATGGCGATCGATCCCGATGTCTTCGTGCCAGCCAAGGGCGCGTGGGGGCGTCAGGGGTCCACGCAGATCCGGCTGCGGACGGCCAGGCGCGCCTGGGTGCGCAAGGCCCTCGATGCCGCGTGGCGCGGCGTGGCGCCGCGTCGTGCCGTTGCGGCCAGCTCGCGGCGGTAGCCACGCCTCCCTCGACGTGATGGCAGAGGCTCCGCCCAAATCTGTGCGCGCGCGGCAGGAACTGCGCCTGCTGCTCGCGGTGCTGGACCGCGCGTACGATCGCCGGTCCTGGCATGGGACCAATCTGCGGGGATCTCTCCGCCGCGTCTCCCTGAGGGAGGCCGCCTGGCGTCCTTCGCGCTCGCGCCACAATATCTGGGAAATCGTGGTCCACGCGGCCTACTGGAAGTACGTGGCCTGGCGGCGCCTGATGGGCGGCGCTCGGGGATCGTTCCCCGTGCGCGGATCGAACTGGTTTCCCCGCGCGGAGTCAGCGACCGAAGCAGCCTGGCGCTCCGACATTGCCTTGCTGGACCGGATGCATCGATCGCTTCGCGCGGCGGTGGCCGCACTGCCGGAGAGCGATCTCCACCGCACGCCGCGTGGCAGCGCGGTGAGCAACTTCGACCTGCTATCCGGCGTCGCGGCTCACGACCTGTACCACGCTGGCCAGATCCAGCTTCTGAAGCGCCTGTCCCGGTTCCCTCGCTGACCTGACGAATTCGCCCCCATGGCTCACCCGGCCGGGAGGTAGAATCCGGGTCCAGCCGGACGAACACGCACGTCCATGATGACGCAGGGTCTCGTCTATCCGTTCGTGGACCTCGGCCTCTCACGCCGGCTGGAGCGGGCCGAGGCTCACGCGAACACGTGCTTCGTGGAAGCCAGGGCCGAGCGGAGCCCCGCGAGCGGTGCCGCGTGGGTCCGTATCGGCGGCGCCTCGGCGATGTTCGATGGGGTGGGGTCGCCTATCACTCAGACGTTCGGCCTGGGCCTGTTCGAGGAGATTACGTCCGAAACGCTGACGCGAATCGAGGCTTTCTTCCACGAACGCGGCGCCGATGTGGACCACGAAGTGAGCCCGCTTGCGGCTCCGAGTCTGTTTCCACTCCTGGGCGGACGCGGGTACCGGCCGTTGGAGTTCACGAGCGTGATGTTCCGCCCGCTTGGGACCGTTCCGGCCTCGCGTCTTCCCGGCAGCGGCCCGCTGACCGTGCGCCTGGCCTCGAGCGATGAGCACCAGGCGTGGGCGGATACGTCTGCGAAGGGCTGGAGCGAGTTCCCGGAGGCGGCCGCCTTCATGGCCGATCTCGGAGCACTCGTCGTGTCCGCGAGGGACCTGACGCCCTTCTTCGCGGAGCTCGGCGGCCGCCCCATCGCGACCGCAGGTCTGAGCATGTCGGGTGGCGTGGCGCTGATGGCCGGCGCCAGCACGATCCCGGAAGGGCGTAAGAAGGGCGCGCAGCTCGCCCTGCTCGAGGCGAGGCTCCAGCACGCCGCTGACCGCGGGTGCGATCTGGCGATGATGTGCGCGCAGCCTGGCAGCGCTTCGCAGCGAAACGCGGAGCGGCACGGATTTCGAATCGCCTACACGCGCGTCAAGTGGCGTCTTTGGGCGTGAGGACGTCGTCTCATGGAAAAGCTTTCGCCGTTGATCATCACGATCCTCGTCTCGGCCTGCTCGGCCGCTTCCACGCCTGTGCCGTTCCCGGAGGGAGATCTCATCGACCTGTCGCACGCCTACGATGAACGCGCGATCTTCTGGCCGACGGCGGAACCGTTTCGGCTCGACAAGGTCGCCGACGGGATCACCGAAGCCGGCTATTACTATGCGGCGAACAACTTCTTTACCTCCGAGCATGGTGGAACCCACATCGATGCGCCCGTACATTTCGCCCGGGGGCGTCAGAGCGTCGATCGGATTCCACTCGACCGCCTCATGGGCCCCGCATCTGTAGTGGATGTTACCGGGCGCGCCGACACCGACGCGGATTACCAGGTGCGCACGGAGGATTTTCTGCAGTGGGAGCGTGCCAACGGTGTGCTGCCCACCGGCGCCATCGTCCTGATTCGCACCGGATTCTCCGCGCGGTGGCCCGACGCTGGACGGTACCTGGGCACGGCGGCTCGCGGCGAGGCGGGCGCCGCCGCGCTTCACTTTCCTGGTCTTCACCCTGACGCCGCCAGATGGCTGATCGACAATCGGTCGATCAAGTCCATCGGCATCGACACCGCGAGCATCGACCACGGTCAGTCGACCGAGTTCGAATCCCATCGGCTGCTGTACGCGCAGGATATTCCGGCGTTCGAGAACCTGACGGCCTTGGACCGGCTGCCCGCCACGGGCGCCTACGTCGTGGCGCTGCCGATGAAGATCGCAGGCGGCAGCGGCGCGCCTCTCAGGGCCGTTGCCATCGTGCCCCGGTCCAGACTCTAATCATGACTCGTTGAGATTCCGCGTCACCCGAGGGATGACACGTTCATGGATACAGTCCTGTTTCTGACGGTTCGCGCACTCCACGTCGTGCTGTCGGGGTTGTGGCTCGGCGCCGGCATCCTGCTCTCGTCCTACCTGGTGCCGCTCATGCAGCAGGAAGGGGTGTCAGCCAGTCGGCTCCTGTCGGGCCTGGTGCGACGAGGGCTCGTCACCTACATGGCCGTCATTGGCGGCACGACGGTCCTGACGGGCATCTACCTGTATTGGCGCTTCACGGACGGCTTCGAGCCCGCGCTCACCAGCAGTCCTGCGGGCCTGATGTTCGGCCTGGGCGGTTTCCTCGGCCTCGTCGCGGTCATTGTCGGCGGCGCCGTGATCGGGCGCGCCGCCAGGCACGGGGCCCAGGCGATGGACAGGGCAACCAGCCTTCCCGACGGTCCCGAGCGCGTGTCCGTGCTCCGGGAAAGCGCGGCGGCTCTCGATCGCCTGGCGGGAGCCGGCAGGCTGGTGAGCGGGCTCCTGCTCGCAGCGATGGTGCTGATGGCTCTCGGGCACTATGTGTAGGGCCTGTGTGCGGTGAGGGTGGACCGTGGCGTTCGTGTCGCGAGCCACCAGTCGTGTAACGTATGAGGCATCTCAAAGGAGGCGGGTCATGGCGAAATTCCTGGTGAAGGCAACGTATTCGGCCGAAGGCGCGCGGGGACTGTTGAAGGAGGGCGGAACCGGCCGCCGGGCGACGGTCAAGCAACTGGTCGAGGGCCTGGGCGGGAAACTGGAAGGGTTCTACTACGCATACGGCGACACGGACGCCATTGTCATCTGCGACTTTCCGGATGCGGCGGCTGGACTTGCGCTGGCCCTGACCGCCAACGCCACAGGCGCCGTTCATCTCTCGACGACTCCCCTGATCGCGCCCGAAGAGATCGACGCCGCAACGAAGAAGAGCGTCCCGTATCGCGCTCCGGGGGCGTAGCGGCGGGGCCGGCGGCTGCGACGCACGAGCCGCGCGATCTCAAGGGTCGCGCGGCTCGAAGGGGGGGCGCATGGCGCGACCGATTCCGAAGCGAATGGCCGGTCAGTTGGATGGCGACTTCGTCGTGTTCCTGATCGGCTTGCGAATCAACAAGCCGTGGAAGCTGCACAAATGGCTGCCCGTCTTCCTGGCCATGCCCAGGATGCTCAAGGAACTGGAGGGACGCCCCGAGAGCGGTTTTCTCGGCGCCATCCTCGGCTTCAAGGTCATCGTGCAGTACTGGCGATCGTTCGAGCAGCTCGAGGCGTTCGCCCGGAGCGCCGACGAGCTGCACTGGCCCGCCTGGGTGGCGTTCAACAAGCGTTCGGGCAACAGTCGGGGCGATGTGGGGATCTGGCACGAGACCTACCTGGTTCGCGCCGGCGAGTACGAAGCCGTCTACAGCGGGATGCCGCCGTTCGGTCTCGGCAAGGTCGGGCAACTCGTTCCCGCGTCCGGCCGGCGTGACACCGCACGCGGGCGGATGGGACGGGAAGCGGTTTCGGTTTAGCGACCAGCGGTCAGCTATCGGCCCGCTGAGCTGAGCGAGCTGGCGAGTGGCTGCCTCATCCGTGGCGCGATCGGGCGCGGGTTCGCGGACCAAGACGGCGGGAGGGGATGTCATGACCGGCGGGAGGAACTGAATCGTCTTCCGGCCGACTGGAGGCCATTGAATGTTCAGCCGGGCTGTCGTCCTGATCGGGGCCGCGCTGGCTGTCTACGCAGTCCTCGATCCGCCGTCCGCTCAGACGAGGGCGGTCGTCGCGACACGCCTTGCGGAGAATCCGCTGCTGACTCTGGCGACCGCACCGTCGCTCGGCGACAACATCAACGGTCCGACCGTGGTTCGAGTTCCCAGCTGGGTCGAGCGGCCGTTGGGTCGCTACTACATGTACCTTGCGCACCACAAAGGGCAGTTCATCCGGCTGGCCTACGCCGATCGACTGGTGGGGCCCTGGAAGGTGCACGCGCCGGGCGTCCTGCACGTGCAGGAC
>CAZCEL010000301.1:0-6445 GCA_964497175.1 uncultured Bifidobacteriaceae bacterium | reverse complement strand
ACCACCGGCTCGACGTTGTAGCCGGTCATGAACTTGATGTCGTCCATGGCGAAGACGTTGGTCGGATCCGTCATCGCGATGGTCAGCGTGGTGCCCGAGCGGCTGAGCGGAATGATCTGGTACTTCTGGGCCGTGTCGGCCGGGATGAGCTTGATGACCGCCGGGTCGATCTCGAACTGGCTCAGATTGATCGACGGCACACCATACTGCCGGCTGAGCAGGCTGGTGATCTCCTCGTCCTTGATGAACCCCATCTTGACCAGCGTGTGGCCAAGCTTCCCCCCAGCGGCCTTCTGCTGGTTGAGGGCCTGCTGCAGCTGGTCGGGGCTGATCCGCCGCTCCTTCAGCAGTAGTTCGCCAATCCGGACCATGAGACGTCGAGACTATCGGAAACTGACAAAAGTTGTCAAAGCCTGACCTAAAACGTCAGTCGCACCGTGGCACCCCATCCCCGGCGCGAGGCATCCGACCCCACGGTTCGAGACGCGTCGATGTACAGCCCGGTGACGGGCATGAAGCTGAAGCCGGCGCTCGCCGCAGGCCTTCGTTCGCCGATCGTGTTGCCTGAAAGCCCTCCGCGCACACCCACGTGGCGGCCGAACAGCCATGCTTCACCCCCGGCGCCGATGTGTCGCACGTCGCCGACCGCGGTGTCGGTCTTCGTGAGATCGGCATCGAAGGCAGCCACAAGGCCCATCGGGCTGTTCGGTCGGTTCGTCACCGCCACGCCGACGCGGGCCTGTCGCTTGAGCACAAACGCCGAGTCGCCCTCGCCGAATCGTGGCTGTCTCAAGTTCTTTGCCGACACGCCAACGCGCACCGGGCCCGCGACCGCCATGACCCCAACATCGAGGTCTGCACGCGTATCGGCGTCGACATCGAGGTCGGCGGCGGCGTCGAGCAGCGCGTCCGCGGCCGCCGTGCCCCGGCCGAATGAACGGCCGCCTCTGACGAGCTTGACCGTGGTTCCGAGCACGAGATGGCTGCCGAGCGACTGTCCGACCGTGGCCCCGAACACACTGAGCGCCGACAGGCGCACGGCAGCGGGAAACGCCTCCGGATCTTGTCGGTTTCCGCCGCCGTCCCCTGTAGAGGGATCTGGCGCTATTTCACTGATGCGCAGGCGGTAATAGCTCAACCCAAGCGACGGAACCGCAAAGGCGAACCCTCCGGTGCTCGTGCGTCCGGCCCGTCCATCGGGCGCCGGGCGCCCGGGCTCCGATAGACTCCCACGTATGAAGGCCGCACTGAGAAACGGACTCATCGCCAAGCCGGCCGGATTCCACCAGGTGACCGTCGCGTCGTCGGCGACGGCCACGAAAGCCCCGCCCATGCCCTGCGCGCGAGTTCCTACCGCTTCGTAAATCTGCGCGACGGCAGGCGGAGCCGTCGCGATGAGGAGGGGTACGACGAGGATGGCGGGCACATGCAGGGGGGTCCGCATGCTGCTCTTATCGGAACGAGCGCCTGCGGGGTGTTGCGGGCGCGCTCAGCCGACGAGTACGGCGGCAGCCACGACGGTGGTCCAGAGCCCCTTCTTGTCGCCGACGGCTGTTTGCGTCACGTTCTGCGTGCGGACTATCTGGTTCGACAGCCGATACACTTCTTTGTTCTCGTCCCAGCTCTTGTCGGGGTCGAACTCGAGCCCGAGCGTCGTGGCGAGCATCTCGGCCGCGAGCTCCTCGGCGTAGTCGCCGGCGACGTCCTCGCTTTCGCCGAAGCTGTGATGCTCGGACAGGTAGCCGTAGAGGCTCTTGTCGCGTGGAATGGCGACGCCGACGGTGGCCGCGACCAGGCGATGGGGCTCGCGCGTGGCCGCTTCGGACATGACAACGAAGGTGACCTGACCCGGCTCGAGGCGCTTGACGCCGATCGGGCGGGGCAGGATCCGGCATCCGGGGGGAAAGATGCTCGACACGCGCACGAGGTTGCACGCGGCGATGCCGGCGGATCGCAGCGCGAGCTCGAAGGAGGTCAGCTTCTCACGGTGCTTGCCCACGCCCTTGGTGAAGAACATCTCCTTCGGGACGAATCCGACCACGGCACGCTCCTTGTCGCAGAGACCGTGCATGGTAAACAGGAGCGTAGCCAGTGTCAAGGAACGGATCACACGGTCGCGGGCATTTGACCGTGTGTGTGGGCCGTGATAACTTAGCCCCCATAATCATTAGGGTCCCTAAGCACCAGGACGCGGTGTGGCGAACGCGGTGACCAGTCATGACACGGATGCAGGCGCGCGAGAGCGCGCGCGCGATTCTGAAAATCGTCCCGCTGGTCATGCGCACCGTGGCGGCCGAGTTGCGCGCCGCGGGCGAGCTGCCGGCGCCCGCGCACTTCGGCCTGCTCTCGCTGCTGGTCGCGCAGCCGCGGACACTCTCCGAGCTGGCGGCCCTTCAGGGCGTGAGCCTGCCGACCATGTCGAACTCGATCAGTGCGATGGTCGACCGGGGCTGGGTCCGGCGGACGTCTCCCCCCGCCGACCGCCGCGTCGTCATCATCGACGTGACCCCACTGGGACGCGCGGCCGTCGACCGGGTCGGCCGGGCGGCGGAGGCCCATCTGGCGGATGTCCTCGTCCCGCTCGACACCGCGTCCCGGCGGCGGCTGCAGGCGGGCCTGGGCGTGCTGCGCCGTGTTTTCGCCGCGCCGACCGGCCCGGGCCGTGCGCGCCCGACCTCATCGGCCCGGCATCGAACCCCGGCCTGAGCCGATTCGTATATAGGTAGATGTCCAGGAGCCTTCCGGCCAGGATCGTCGGGGTCATCTTCTCGCCCCGGGCCACCTACGCCGACGTCGCCGCCCGTCCGAGGATTCTGGGCGTGCTCGTCTTCGTCCTGCTCACGGCCGTGGGCGCCTCGGTGCTGTTCCTGATGACCGAGGTCGGCAAGGACGCGATGTTCGACCAGTTCGAGCGGCAGGTGCAGGAAATGGAATCGTTCGGCTTCCAGATCAACGACCAGGTGTACCAACAGATGGACACCCAGGTCGACCGTGCATGGATGTTCTCGGCAGCCGGCATGCTGGTCACGTTTCCGATCGTCTTCTCGGTGATCTCGGGCGTCATCTTCGGCACCTTTGCGCTGCTGGGCGCCGATGCCACCTTCAAGCAGGTCTATGCCGTTGTCGTGCACTCCGCGGTGCTGATGACCGTGCAGCAGCTGTTCATCAACCCGCTCAACTATGCCAGGCGATCGATGTCGCCGCCCTCGACGCTCGGGGTGTTCTTTCCGTTTCTCGAGGAGACGTCGTTTGCAGGGCGGTTCCTCGGCATGATCGACCTGTTCCTCATCTGGATCATCATGAGCCTCGCCATCGGCGTCGGCGTCCTGTACGGCAAGCGCACGGCGCCGATTGCCGTCACGATGCTGACGGTGTACATCGTGATTGTCGCCGTCATTGCCGCGGTCCGATCGGCGTTTGCGGGAGCGTAGGTGCGATGACTCGGAACAACGTACTGATTGCGGCTGCCGTGGTGCTGATTGGCGGCGCGGTTGTCGGCGTGAACCTCTGGTACGAGCGGGAGCCGGCCCTGAGCGTCACGGTCGAGTCCATCAAGACCAGGGACCTCGAAGCGATAGTCTCGGCGTCAGGCAAGATTCAACCCAAGCGGCTCGTGAACATCAGCGCCGATACGTCGGGCCGCGTCGTGGACCTCGCAGTGAACGAAGGCGACCGCGTCGTCAGGGGCCAGTTTCTGCTTCAGATCGATCCCAAGTCGCTCCGCACCAGAGTCGACGGGGGAACCGCGTCGCTGCAGGCGGCCGAAGGCGCGCTCGACCAGCTCCGGCAGTCGGTCGAGACCGCGCGCGTGCAGCTGGACCAGGCGCGGAAGACGCTGGCGCGGCAGCAGGACCTCTGGCAGCAGCAGCTCACCACGCGTGAATCGCTCGAAAAGGCGGACACCGACGTGCGCGCAGCCGAATCGGCACTGCGGGAGCGCGACAAACAGGTCAGCGCCCAGGCGGCTCGCATCGCCCAGGAGCGAGCCGGGCTCGAAAGCGCTCGCTACGACCTCAGCAAGGTCCGCATCGAATCCCCGATCGACGGCATCGTGACCCGCAGGAACATCCAGGAGGGCGAAACCGCCGTCATCGGGACGATGAACAACGCGGGGACGGTGCTGCTGACGCTGGCCGACATGTCGATCATCCAGGCAGAAGTCGAGGTGGACGAAACCAACGTTCCCAACGTCACCATCGGGCAGCCGGCCGTCATCACGATCGACGCCCTGCCAGACCGGACCTTCAAGGGACACGTCTCCGAGATCGGCAACAGCCCCATCCAGCAGACGGGAGCGGCGACCGGCGCACGCCAGGCCACCAACTTCAAGGTCGTCGTCGTGCTCGACGAGGAGATACCCGAGGTGCGTCCGGGATTTACCTGCACGGCCGACATCACGACCGCGACACGGACGAGGGTTGTCGCCGTGCCCATCCAGGCCGTCGCAGTACGCGAGCTCGTGTTCGACGCAAACGGTCAGTGGGTCCGGGAGCCGCCCGCCGATCGCCGTCGCCGCCGATTCGTCGAGCCCGTGGCCGCCATGGAGCTGCTGGAAGGCCAGACACGCAAGGAGACCGAAGGCGTCTTCGTGTTCCGAAGCGGCCGGGTCGAGTTCGTGCCCATCAAGCTGGGTATTCCCGGCGATCAGTATTTCGAGGTCGAGAGCGGCCTGAAGGCCGGCGAACAGGTGGTCACCGGGCCGTACAGCTCGGTTCGCACGATCGCGGACGGCGACCAGGTCAAGATCGAGACGCCCACCCGGGGCCGGTAGGCCCGCCGGCTCGTATGCAGTTCCTCGAATCGGCCGGCGTCGCGCTCGAGGCGATCTGGTCGGCCAAGCTGCGGTCCTTCATGACCGTGCTGGGCAACATCGTGGCGGTCACGTCGATCATCGCGGTCGTCTCGCTGATCCAGGGCCTCAACGCGTCGGTCCAGGACATCATCCTGAGCGAGGCGGGCGCCGATTCCTTCAACGTTCAGCAGTTTCCGCTGACCTTCAGCGAGGAGGAGTTCGAGAGCGTCCGCTACAACCCCCGCCTCACCATCGACGACGCCCGCGCCATCCGGCGCCGGAGCTCGCTCGTCTCGGCCGTGATGATGGACGCCATGGGCAACGGCCAGGTGACGTACCGGGACAAGTCGGTCGACAACGTGCAGATCCAGGGAGTCACGGCGGAGTTCGGGAGTTTCTCCACGTTCGACGCCGAGCTGGGCCGGCTGATGAGTCCGATCGAGGTGGAGCGGTCTCGTCCGGTCGTGCTGGTCGGCTGGGATATCGCCGACAGGCTCTTTGGAGGCATCGATCCGCTCGACAAGACCATTCAGGTCGAAGGCGTGCACTTCCGCATCGTCGGGGTCAGCGCCAAGCGCGGGGCGTTTCTGGGCAGGTCCCGCGACGCGTTCGTGGTCATGCCGCTCGGACAGTTTCAGCAGATCTTCGGATCCCGCCGTCAGATCTCCCTCACGGTCAAGCCGCGCGACCTCAGCCAGATCTCGGCCGCCATGGAGGAAGCGACGACAGCCTTGCGCGTGGCCCGGCGGCTCAGGCCCCGCCAGAGGGACAACTTCGGACTGTTCACCTCGGAGACCTTCCTCAATCTCTACCAGGAGGCCACGCGCGGCATCTTCATGGTCCTCGTCGGGGTGGTCGCTCTCTCGCTGGTCGTCGGCGGCATCGTGATCATGAACATCATGCTGATGGTGGTCAGCGAGCGGACGCGGGAGATCGGCTTGCGTAAGGCGCTCGGCGCGCGGCGGTCCGACATCATGGCCCAGATGCTGACCGAGTCGGTGGTGCTGTCGATGCTCGGCGGCGTGATCGGCACGTCGCTCGGCGGCGGCATCGCGTTCGCCATCTCCTCGTTCACGCCGGTTCCGGCCGCCATCGAGGTGTGGTCGGTTGCGCTGGGGATCGGCATCACCGCTGCGGTGGGACTGTTCTTCGGGCTGTACCCGGCCATGCGCGCGGCCGCGCTGGATCCCATCGAGGCGCTCAGGCGGGAGTGATGCGCTGGACGCTCTTTCGCGAGGTCGTCACGATGGCGCTCGACACGCTGCGCGCCAACGCCCTCAGGTCCGCCCTTACCGTGCTCGGGGTGGTTATCGGCATCACGGCGATCGTCGGCATGACGGCCATGATCCGCGGGTTCGACGAGTCGCTGCGCGACATGATCCGGACGATCGGCCCCAACATCATTACGATCCAGCGGGCCGGACCGCTCAGCTTCGCCAACGGCGTCGAGTTCGCCGAGGTGATGCGGCGGCCGAATCTCACGGTCGCCGACGCCAGGGCGATCGAGGAGCAGGCCGAGTCGATCCGCGTCGTCGACATCCAGATCGGCATCCCGGGCCTCGCACCGCCGACGCAGGAACGCGTGTTCTACCGGGACCTGCGGACCCGTCCCGTTCACGAGATCGCCACCACCGAGAACTTCGCCGAGGGGTC
>CAZCEL010000300.1:0-6446 GCA_964497175.1 uncultured Bifidobacteriaceae bacterium | reverse complement strand
GCGACACGGCGTCATTTCTCACCACGGTTACCGCGGCTCGCAGTTCGCCCAGATACTGCACGAGGGTGTAGGGGAACGAATCGTAGTTGTCCAGCACGAGCACCATGTCGTTACAGACCTGCCTGTGCGAGATCGAGCGCCTGCAGCAGGGCGCGCGCCTTGTCCCGCGTTTCTTCGTACTCCGCGGCCGGATTGGAATCCATCACGATACCCGCACCGGCTTGGACGAGCGCCCGTCCGCCCGACATGATGACCGTGCGTATGGCGATGCAGAAGTCCAGGTTGCCGGCAAAATCCAGATAGCCCACGGCTCCGGCATAGAGCCCCCGGCCTGAGGGCTCGAGATCTCTGATGATCTGCATCGCCCGGACCTTCGGCGCCCCCGTCACGGTGCCTGCAGGGAAACAGGCGACCAGCGCGTCCAGCCGGTCGCGATCCTCCGCCAGTCGCCCTTCGACGATCGAGGTCAGATGCATCACGTGCGAAAAGCGCTCGAGGCCCATGAACTGAGGCACGCGCACCGAACCGTAATCGCACACGCGCCCCACGTCGTTGCGCCCCAGGTCGACGAGCATGACGTGCTCGGCGCGTTCCTTCTCGTTCCGTTTGAGCTCGTCGGCGAGCCGCATGTCTTCGTCCGGGGTTCGGCCGCGCGGGCGCGTGCCTGCAATCGGGTGCGTCTCGACGCGCGAGCCTTCCACCCGGACCAGCATCTCCGGTGACGATCCCACGAGCGAGACCCCGCCCATCCGGATGAAGTACATGTAGGGTGACGGGTTTACGTGCCGAAGGGCGCGGTACACCGTCAGCGGTTCGGCCGCCACTTCCGCCTCGAACCGCTGCGACAGGACCACTTGATAGATGTCGCCTCTGGCGATGTGCTCCTTGGCCCTCCGAACCTGGTCCTCGAACGCTTCACGGGCGTAGTTCGAGCGTACCTCCAGCGGGCCGGCGCGCGGCGTGGCCGCGTGCGACAGGTTGCGCTCGAGCTCGCGCTCGAGAAACTGAATCTTCGCGCACGCGAACTGATAGAGCGACTCCAGATCGTCCTCGGCCGCGATGCGCGCGTTGGCGATGATGAGGATCCGGTGCTGCACATGATCGAACGCCAGCACGGTATCGAACAACATGAACCCCGCCTGGTCGGCCTCGTCGACGCCCCTCCCCAGGTCGCCGAGCACCGGCTCGAACCAGGAGGCGGCGCCGTAGCCGAGGAAACCCACGGCCCCTCCCGTGAAGCGAGGCAGGTCCGGCACGAACGGCGACCGAAAGTCCGCCATCAGCCGGCGCAGCGTCGTGACCAAGGGCTCGTTGCTGGCCGACACCACACCCGAGCGCTCGATCGTGGTACGACCGTCGCGCGCCCGGAGAATCAGAAACGGATCCTTGCCGAGAAACGAGTAGCGCCCGACATGCTCGCCGCCCTCCACGCTCTCGAGCAGAAACGCGTAATCGGCGTCCTCGGCGATCTTGAGAAAGGCCGACACGGGCGTCAGCAGGTCGGCGACCAGTTCCTTGACCACGGGAACGAAGGTCCCGCGACGGGCCAGATCCTTGAACTGCTCAAACGCGTGAGTCTCATCGGCAGTGAACTCCGACAATCGACGAAGTGCGGCGTCCCGCATGACGCCACCAGGCGGACGCATCCCCGTCCACAAGCAGAATTGCTCCTGGGCCTGGGCCACGAGCATGTCGAGACCGCCAAGCGTGTCGCAGCCAGCCGCGGCTGCCTCGCGGAGTAGCCGCGTCCGCGGCGGGTTGTAGACGAGGTCGTACACCAGACTGCCGGTGAGCGCTTCGGCAGGAAGCGGCGACGCGTCCCATTGCGGGTGCATGCCGACCGGTGTGCAGTTCACCAGCAGATCCCAGCTCCCGGGGCGGGGCGGCCAGGCGCCGGCCGCCCCCGACACCTGCTGCGCCACGGCTCCCGCGCGCTCGGGGCTGCGCGCGTGGATCGTGACGCGCGCCCCACCCGACTCGAGGGCGGCGGCCACCGCACGGGCTGAGCCTCCGGCGCCCAGTACCGAGGCACGCAGCCCGGCGAGCGACACGCCTCGCTGTCTCAGCGGCTGCAGAAACGCTGCTTCATCCGTGTTATCGCCCACCCATTGTCCGTCGGCGACACAAATCGTGTTGACGGCGCCGATGCGCGCTGCCGCCGGGGACACCTGGTCGAGACGCTCGAACAACTCGACCTTGTAGGGAATCGTGACGCTGGCGCCGCTCAGCCCGATGGCACGCCCGAACCGGATGAAGTCGTCCGCGTCTGCCGCCGCAAGCGGAATGTACACGGCGTCAACGCCACAGGCGCGCAGCGCAGCATTGTGCATCGCGGGCGACACCGAGTGCGACACCGGAGCGCCGACCACGCCGTAGACAGCCGAGCGGTCACCGAGGTCGAGAATGCGGTAGTCGTCGATCATTTCCTGCGGGCTCAACTGACCGACCGCTGCGCTGTCCCCCGCGTACGTCCAGGCGGAACCATACCGCCCCGCCAGAATTCTCGTCGGCAGTCCCGCCTCGCCCATGCCGACGAGCACGCGTCTCTGAGGGCCCGGCATGGTACCCAGGTCACCGAGGACGAGGCAGTCGCTCAAGCGCCGGGCGCGCACGGCCAGCTTGATCACCCCCGCGCCTGTCGCCCGCATCGCGGCGGCAATGCCCCGCACGTCGGCGGGAATCCCGGCAAAGTCGTGATAGGAGAGAACGATCCGGCGCGGGTCGAGGGCCAGCAGATCGAGAAAGCCGGCCCGCCACTCGAGATCCACGTACTCGGCTCCGAGCGAAAGGGCCGCCGCCAGGATCCGGCGGCGATCGTCTTCCGAGCCCGAGAAGGCCCCACCTTCCCACTCCGGCCGGCACGTGACAATGACCGGACGCGTGCGGCCGGCCAGGGCGGCGGCCGGATCCGGATCGCTCACTGTGTCGAGTCTGAGCTCAATAAGGTCGGCGTGGGTCACGGCATCCCTCCGGCGGCGGAGCTCCGCCGTGTTGGGCGCCATGACGGTCACGCAGACGAGCGGAGTAGACACGTTAGCCAACCAAAAAAAAAGCCCCTTCAACCCGGCGGCTGAAGAGGCTTAACGTTTCGTCCCGCAGTGGCGGTCAGGCCAAGGCGTGAGCCTCCTCAGGAGTGCTCCAGTACCGCCACTCAAACGAGCGCACCACTTCTGCTCGAAGTCCCGATGAGAGGCGGCTCGGCGCTCGGCCCATCACAGCAGCCACCGACGATATCAGAGCGGCAACGCCGCTGTCAAACGTACTCCCCATTTCTCCTTGACCGGCAAGCACTTCTCCCCGTATAACGTGATCAACCATGACACGCGGGTTCCTCCGTACCGCTGCGGTCGCGCTCGTGACGCTGACGCCTCTTGCGGCCGCTCCGCAGATGCCGCTCGAGGCGATCCGGCCGGGCATGGTCGGCGTCGGCCGAACGGTCTTCGGCGGCACCCGAGTCGAAGAGTTCAGGGTCGAGATTGTGGGCGTCGTCGAGAACGTCATCGGCGCCCAGCGAAACCTGATTCTGGCCAGACTCGACGGCGGACCGCTGGCCAATACAGGGGTGATCGCCGGAATGAGCGGGAGTCCCGTCTACATCGACGGGCGCCTCATCGGGGCGGTTTCGTACGCACTCGGAAGCTTCTCCAAGGAGCCCATTGCCGGCATCACGCCGATCGACGAGATGACGGAGGCGACCTCGAACGACCGGCCACGTGCCCGCCGCGCCCGCGTCCACGTGGACTTTCCGCTGACGCCGGACAATCTCGTCGCCGCATTCCGTCGCGGCCTTGGATGGAATCGTCCGTTTGCGGAGCGTCCCGGGGATGCTCGGTTGATCGGTGTCGGAACGGGCGCGGGCCTCGGCAGCGAGATCGCGACGCTCTTGCGGCCGATCGCGACGCCCCTGATGATGTCCGGCTTCGAGTCCGATGTGGCGGACGTGCTCGGCCGGGCGTTTCGGGATCAAGGGTTCGTTCCGATGGCCGGTGGTGGAGGCCGGCGGCCCGGCGACATGCCCTTCGAGGGCCCGCTGAAGCCTGGCGACGCCATCGGTGTGTCTTTCGTCAGCGGGGACCTCGAACTGGGCGCGACCGGCACGGTCACGCACATCGACGGTGACCGTGTCTATGCCTTCGGCCATCCGATGTACAACCTTGGCCCCACGGAGTTCCCGATGACCCGGGCGTACGTGTACACCGTTCTCCCGAGTCTCTTCTCGTCAGCGAAGCTGTCCAGCACCGGCGAGGTCATCGGTACGTTCCTGCAGGACCGGGCGACGGCAATCGCCGGGCGCCTCGGCCCCGGCCCCTCGCTGCTCCCCGTCACCTTGACGCTCGAAGCCGAGCGCGGGGGAACACGGGTCTTCAAGTTCGGCGTTGTCAAGGATCAGCTGTTCACGCCGCTCATGACGTACACGGCGCTCGTCAACACGCTCAGTTCGCACGAACGTCAGTTCGGGACCGCCACCTATGCGGTGCGGGGCGAGGTGAAGCTGAGAAGGCACGCGGGCGTTGCCCTGGAGAATCTCTTCTCGGGCGACGGCTCCTCGTCGAGCGCCGCCGCTTATGTCGTTGCGCCGATTACCGCGCTCGTCAACAACGACTACGAACACGTGGATCTCGAGAGCCTGGAGTTGACCGTCAAGTCGGCGGAAGAAAACAGGACGGCGACCGTTGAGCGTGTCTGGGTCGATGATCCACGACCCCGCCCGGGCCGGACGGTCCCGCTGAAAGTTCTGCTCCGGACCTACCGCGGGGAAGATGTTCTTCGGACCATCCCGATCAGGCTGCCCGCCAACGCGATCGGCGACCTGTCGGTCGTCGTGTCGGACGGGCAGCGTCTGGGTCCGGCCGAACAGCGAGAGGCCAGGCTGCCGCAGCCGCGGAGCGTTCCCCAGTTGATTCGCGCGCTGAACAAGGCGCGGCGGAACAACACGCTGTACGTCAAGCTCCTGGCGTCGGAGCCCGGCGCGGTCGTCAACGGGGAACTGCTCTCGTCTCTCCCGCCATCGGTCCTGGCCGTGCTCGAGGCCGACCGCGGCGGTGGCAGTTTCAGTCCCCTGCAGAACGCGACGATCGGCGAGTGGGAGCTGGTCACCGAGCACGCAGTGAGCGGCGCGCGGGCGCTGGCGCTTCAGATATCGGCGAACTGACGTTCGCCTTGACTCAACTGAGCACCATGGGTACTCCTCGCATCGCTGCCCTTGCCGCCGCTGCAGCCTTCGCGGCCGTGATCGTGGCCATCGAGGCTTCGTCGCCCAAGTTCTTCCAGGCCGCCACTCAGGCCGATTTCCTCAAGGGCGACGTCGAGAACCTCTCGATCGATGCCCGCGGACAGTTGGTGCTCGGTCCTGCGACGGACCTGGTCTTCGAGACGCCGTCGCCGTTTTTGTGGACACTTATCCCCGCGCCCAATGATGTGGTGTTCGCTGGCACTGGCAACGACGGCCGCGTCTACCGGATCGACGCCCAGGGCAAGGGCAGCGCCTTTTTCGACGCGGCCGAGCTCGAGGTCCACGCGTTGGCGCTGGCGCCGGCGGGTGGCCTGTACGTCGGCAGCTCGCCCGACGGCAAGATCTACCGCGTCGACCCCAACGGGGCCGCGACAACATTTTTCGATCCCGAGGAGAAGTACATCTGGGCGCTCGCGACCGACGTCCGGGGCAACCTGTTTGCCGGAACCGGGGAAGCCGGCATCGTGTACAGAATCGGCCCGGATGGCGTAGGCACCCGCTTCTACGACACAAAGGCCAGTCACGCCACGGCCCTCGCGGTGGACAAGGCGGGTAATCTCCTGGTTGGAACGGGCTCGCCGGGCCGCGTCCTCCGAATCGACTCGACGGGACGCGCGTTCCTGCTGCTCGATTCCCCTTTCCAGGAAATCCGCGCGCTCAGGTTCGACGACAGCGGCACGTTGTACGTCGCCGGGGTCAACGGCCGTCCAGGTGCCGATCGAGCCATGAGTCCGAGCGTACCGGCGCCACCCGCGGATCGGCCAACCTCCGACCCCACGCGCCCTCCCGTGCCGTCGGTGTCCGTGTCGACCGAGATCACCGCCGTCGCCGTCATCGACGCCTCGGGCGGTGGTGGCGCTGGGGCTCGCGACGATCGCGGAGCCCTGAGGGGTGCGGTCTATCGGATTGCGCCCGATGGCCTGTGGGATCAGCTCTGGGAATCGCGCGAGGATTCCCCGTACGACCTGACGTTTGACGCCACCGGCCGTCTGGTTATCGCCACGGGCAGCAAGGGCAAGATCTATCGGCTCGAAGGCGATCCTCTCAGGCCCACCCTTCTGACGCGGGCTCATGCCCAGCAGGTGACAGGCCTCCACCGGGACGCGCAGGGACGCCTCTATTACGTCACATCCAATCCCGGCAAGTTCTTCCGACTCTCGCCCGGCCGGGCGTCCCGGGGCACCTACGAATCCGAGACGCGGGACGCGCAGGT
>CAZCEL010000299.1:0-6447 GCA_964497175.1 uncultured Bifidobacteriaceae bacterium | reverse complement strand
CTGTCTGGCCGACGAGCGGGTGCTCGGGGATCTCGCGATCGCCGGGGATGTTCTCGAGGCAGGCTGCGGCGTCGGGGAACACGGCCGCCAGCAGATCGTCGGCCTGCATGCGCTGCAGCTGCGGCGGGACCTTCACGCCGCCGCGCCAGCGCGGCACTGCGAGCGAGATGGTCGCGTTCCACCGCCACCGCGTCTGAAACACCGGCGCGTCGAGCAGCGCCTGCAGCAGGACGTCGCGGCAGGTCCGAGGATGCAGGTAGCGGAACACGTCGGCGAGCGGAAACGAGTGCTGCGGGCCGAGCGACAGCAGCAGTCCCTCGTCGGTGGCCGCGGCCTGCAGCTCGAAATTGAACTGCCGGCAGAAACGTTTGCGAAGGGCGAGCGCCCAGGCACGAGTGATGCGGCTGCCGAGCGGCGCATGCAACACGAGCTGCATGCCGCCCGACGCGTCGAAGAACCGCTCGAGCACGAGCGTGTCCCCGGTGGGGACGACACCGAGCACACGGCGGCCTTCTTCCAGGTACTCGACGAGCTGCCTCGCGGCTTCCGCGCACATGCCAGTCTCCGCCTCGAGCCAGGCGATCGGGTCCGAGTCGGCAGGCGGCGCACTCGGAGCCGCGCGCACGGGCTCGGTGGTGGCTCCCTCGAGCAGATGACCCACATGCCTTCGCAGGTCCGACATCGCGCGCGACAGCTCGGTGCTCCGTGCCGGCGCCTCGCCGAGCCAGAATGGGATGGTGGGTGGCGCTCCATGCGCGTCAGAGACTCGAACGGTCCCGGCTCCCACGCGTTCCACGCGCCAGGAGGCATTGCCGAGCTGGAATATGTCTCCCGCCGAGCTCTCGATCGCGAAGTCTTCGTTCAGCGTGCCGATGAACGTGTCATCGGGCTCCAGCACGACGCGGTAGTCGGCCAGCTCGGGGATCGCGCCTCCGCAGGTCAGCGCAAGCATGCGGGAGCCGCGCCGGCCTCGCAGCGTCGCTTGCACTTCGTCGCGGTGCACGAGTGCGGCCCGGCGCCCGCGCCGAGTCGTGAATCCCTCCGACAGCATCGAGACGACCGCGTCGAACGAGGTCCGCTCAAGGTCGCGAAAGGGCCAGGCACGCCGCACGAGCGCGAAGAGATCGCCCTCCGCCCACTCGCGGCACGACACCTCGGCGGTGATCTGTTGAGCCAGCACGTCGAGCGGCGCATCGTGCGAGACGACCGCATCGAGCTCGCCGCGCCGGACCGATCGCAGCAGCGCCGCGCATTCGACCAGATCGTCGCGCGAGACGGGCAGCAGCCGGCCCTTGGGCACGCCCGTGATCGTGTGCCCCGACCGGCCGACCCGCTGGAGCAGCGTCGCAATGCGGTGCGTCGAGCCGATCTGGCAGACCAGATCGACGTGCCCGATGTCGATGCCGAGCTCCAGCGACGCCGTCGCCACCAGCGCCTTGAGCGCTCCCGTCTTCAAGCGGTGCTCGGCGTCGAGCCGCGTGTCCCTGGACAGACTGCCGTGATGAGCCGTGACGGCGTCGGCCCCGAGGCGATCGGTCAAGTGGCGCGCGAGCCGCTCGGCGAGCCGTCGCGTGTTGACGAAGATCAGCGTTGTTCGGTGCGCGGTGATGAGCTCGGTCAGACGGTCGTAGTACTCTTCCCACACCTCGTTGGCCATCACCGCCTCGAGAGGCGAACGGGGCAGCTCGATGCCGAGATCCAGCGTGCGCCTGTGGCCTTCGTCGATGGTGACGGCCCGTTCGGCGTGGAGGGGGCCGGCAAGAAAGCGCGCCACCTCCTGAACGGGCTTCTGCGTGGCCGATAACCCGATACGCTGCGGCCGGCGAGACCCATCCTGCGTTCCGCACACGGCCTGCAGCCGTTCGAGCGACAGCGCCAGGTGAGCGCCACGGCGCGTGCCGATGACCGCGTGGATCTCGTCGACGATGACCGTGCGGACCGGCCTGAGCATCTCGCGGCCGCGGGCCGAGGTGAGCAGGAGGTACAACGACTCGGGAGTCGTCACCAGCAGGTGAGGTGGCTTGCGCAGCATGGCCGCGCGATCGCCGGCCGTCGTATCGCCGGTTCGTACCGCTGCCGTGACCCGCGGAACCTCGATGCCTGTCTCGCGTGCCAGCCGGCTGATACCGCGACGAGGCTCGGCCAGGTTCTTGTGGATGTCAGCGCTGAGCGCCTTGAGCGGCGACACATACACGACACGGACCTCGTCGGGCAACGGGCGACGAAGCCCGTCCTGGACGAGATCGTCGATGGCGGTGAGAAACGCCGCGAGCGTCTTACCCGATCCGGTCGGCGCGGAGATGAGCGTGTCGCGACCGTCACGAATCGCCGTCCATCCGCGGCGCTGGACCGCAGTGGGCTGGCCGATGCTATCGGTGAACCATCGCGAAACGAGCGGATGGAAGCCGGGGAGATCCACGGGCACCGCCCCCGTACACCAACTACGCGGCGCGCTGGAGCGCCAGGAACTCCCAGACCACTCCATGGCCGGCCCCGACGAGGTGCATTCCCTCGGCCTCAGCGGCCGCACAGAGTGACGCCCGCGGATGGACGAAGGCGCGGAAGGACCGGCCCAGGAGACCAAGGACGGTGTTCCCCACGCGCATGAAGACTCGCATCAGGAGGCGGTCCCGTGGAATTGTCAGGACGAGCATGCGCATAGCCAGCCGGGCCGCCACGCCGGTCAACCGCACACCATCAGGCGTGCAGCAGACCACGCGGTTCAGCACGACGACATCGGCCGGTGCCACGAGTTCGGGCTGTTCGAGAACGTCGGCGACGCGAAACGTGCTCCGCTGCGCGAGACCCTTCTCGAGGGCCAGTTCTCGCGCGTACGGTTCGTAGGCCGCCACGAGCTCGACGATTTCGCCCTGGGCGGCGCCTGCCGCGAGCAGTTCCGCCTGAATCGTCCCAATGCCCCCGCCGATCTCGAGGACGCGCGCTCCGTCAAGTGCCGTTGCGGGGATCGACGCCACCATCCGGCGCTCGAGCTTGTCGAGCCCCTTCTTTCGGTACCGCTTGAGGGTCCGCCGGGCGAATCGCGGTTTGAACATCTCCTCGCACGCCGCACCGCGACAGCAGCCCGGCACGGCTACCTGCCCTGCGGCTGAACCACCGCCTGCGAGGCGACCACGGAAAACAGCGGCCGGATGTTGAGATGGCTGTACGACGTGATCTGGATGAGCATGATCGGGATCAATTCCTCGACGGGATCGATCCAGAAAATCGTGCCCCAGGCGCCCCCCCAGCTCCACGATCCGACCGAGAGCGCGTCGGCCGCCTTGGCGCGATCCATCAGCACGGCGCCGCCCAGGCCGAACCCGTAGCCGTCGCCGCGCACGTACACGGGCTTGTCAGTGCCGATATGGTTCGTGAACATCATGTCGACCGTCATGCGGCCGAGGAGGCGCTTGCCGTTCAGCTCGCCGCCGTTGAGCAGCATCTGCGCGAACTTGAAGTAGTCGCCGGCGGTGCCGTTGAGTCCCGCGACTCCCGGAAAGTACGTCGTCGGCTCCCGGAACTCCGGCTTGCGGAAGAGCACGATTTTGCCCTCGCGGTTGGGGCTGTAGACGGCGGTAACGCGGGCCACCTTCTCGCGCGGCACGTTGTAATGCGTGTCCCGCATGCCGAGCGGCTCGAAGAGGCGCTGCCGGAGGAACTGATCGATCGACATCCCGGAGATCTTCTCGACCAGAATCGCCACGAAATCAGTGGAAGCGCCGTAGAGCCAGCGGTCGCCCGGATGGAAGTTCAGCGGCAGCGGAGCCGCGCGGTCGATGGCCTCGGCGAGCGTGGCCGGGCGCGGCTGGGACGGCGCGGGAGGCGGCTGCTTCTGCGCGGCCGCACGCTCGTCGAGCGACGCGAACAGAGTCTCGCGCGTGATCGAATCGTTGGGCGCCAGCGACAGGCCGGAGGTATGCGTCAGCACGTGACGGACCGTCACCGGTCTCGAGGGTCTGACCAGACGCCCTTCCACGAGCACCTGCTTGTTGGCGTAGGCCGGCAGCCACTTCGAGATGGGATCGTCGAGCATGAACTTGCCGTCTTCCCACAGCATCATGAGCGCCGTCGAGACGATGGGTTTCGTCATCGACTGCAGCGTGAAGATGGCGTCCTTCACCATCGGCTGGTTCTCTTCTTTGTACCGCCAGCCCTGTGCCTCGTGATGCACCACCTTCCCCTTGCGCGCGATGAGCGTGACGGCGCCGGCAATCTGATTGGTGTCGATGTAGCCCTGGATGTAGCTCCTGATGCGATCGAGTCGTGCGGCCGAGACGCCCACCGTCTCGGGCTTCGCGAGGGGCAGGTCCTCGTCAGCCGCGCGGGGGGCAGCGAACGCCAGCATGAGAATGGTCAGACAGGCCAGCGATCCGATCACCGAACGGGGCAGCACAGTCATGTCGCACTCCTTGGTGACGAAAGTGGCCAATGGTACCTCAAGGCGGGTGTATAACAGCATCACGTGCAGCTCGCGAGGTGCCTATGCTGGGACGGCTTGCGAGGGTCCTCGTCGTAATCGGCTGCGGGTCGAGCCTCGTCGCGCAGGACAGAGGGCTGCCGCCCGGGGGCGCGCCTGCTGGAGTCGGTGGCCCCACCGTCGAGCGGCCCGGCCTCGTGGCGCCGCCGCCCCCCCGCGACGGCCAGCAGGTCAAGCCGGGCACGGCCGCGATACGCGGGCGGGTGATAGCTGCCGATACCGGGCAGCCTCTCAGAAAGGCGCAGGTCCGGATTCTCTCGGCAAGCCCAGGGCCCGTGAACCAGGCGCTCCTCGAGAATCGGCTCGCGACCACCGACGTCAGTGGCGTGTACTCGTTTCAAGAACTACCGGCCGGCCGCTATACCCTCACGGCCCAGAAGGGGAGCTACGTCAGTCTGCAGTACGGCCAGCAGCGGCCGTTCGAGCAGGGCCGGCCGATCGACCTCCTCGACGGGCAGACGATCGAGCGAGTCGATTTCTCGCTCCCGCCCGGCAGCGTCATTGCGGGACGCGTGCTGGACGAATTCGGCGAGCCGATTGCCGACGCGCAGGTGTCGGCTCTGCGGTACCAGTTCATCCCCGGCGGGGGAGGGCGGCGTCTTGCACCCGCCGGTCGCATCGGCACGACGAACGATATCGGCGAGTTCCGCGTGTTCGGCCTGCCGCCCGGCGATTACTTTCTGTCTGCCACCCTGCGCAACTTCATGGGCGGCGACACCGATCGTGCCGGCTACGCGCCCACGTACTATCCCGGCACGGCCGATCCCGCCGGCGCGCAGCGGATCGCCGTCGGTCTCGGCCAGAGGTTGACGGATCTGACGCTGCCCCTCATCCCAATCCTGACGGCGCGTGTCACCGGGACCGCAGTGGATTCCCAGGGCCAGCCGATGCAGGGCATGGTCATGGCCTTTCAACGGTCAGGCCTCTTCGGCATGCCGATCGGTGGCGGACCGGCCCGGATACGCCCCGACGGTTCGTTTATCGTCACCGGTCTCGCGCCCGGCGAGTACACGCTGCAGGTGCAGCGCCAGTTTGGCACGTTCGATTCGAGCAATCCGGAGTTTGCCTCGCTCGATGTCACCGTCAGCGGCAGTGACATCAGCGGCCTCCGCCTCGCCGCCGTAAGGTCGTCCAACGCGACTGGCCGCGTGCTCTTCAGTGATCCTGCCGCGGCGCAGTCGATCCGGCCGTCGGCGCTGCGCATCCAGACCATGCCGACGGTGATCGGCGGGATGGCCCTCGGGCCCATTGCCGCGCCCAGCGCGGTGAGCGAGGACTGGACCTTTCAGACGAAGCTGCGGCCCGGCACCAATCCCGTGACGGTGACGGGTCTGCCACCCGGTTGGGCCCTGAAGGCCGTTCGCCAGCGTGGGACCGACGTGACCGATTCCGGCATCGAGGTCCGGCCCGACGAGGATGTCGACGACATCGAGGTCGAGCTGACCAATCGCGTCACTGACGTGTCGGGGGTGGTCACGAGCGGACGCGGAGATGCGGTCAAGGACTACTCGGTCGTGCTGTTTGCGCGAGACCCGGCCAGATGGGCGCCGCCCTCGCGCCACGTGCGCGTGAGCCGGCCCGACCAGGAGGGCCGGTTCAAGATCGGAGGCCTGCCGCCCGGGGAGTACCTCGCCGTGGCCGTCGATTACGTCGAGCCTGGGGAGGCCAACGATCCCGAGTTCCTCGACCGCGTCCAGCGTCGCGCGACGGGGTTTTCGCTCGGCGAGGGCGAGTCCAAGGGGCTCGATCTGAAGCTGCAGACGGGCCCCTGAATCATCCGTCAGACCGAGTCGTCCTCCAGCCCCTGTCGTCGAGTCGAGGCAAGAATGGCTCTGGTCAAGGCCGTCGCGTCGGATCGACAATAGCTCCTTGCTGCGGCGGCGCGTCCGCCGCCGGCGCGTCAGGTCAGTCGGTTTCGAGGCGACGCCTCACGAAGAGCTGCCAAGGGGCTCGCTATGACGTTCAGCGAC
>CAZCEL010000298.1:1861-6455 GCA_964497175.1 uncultured Bifidobacteriaceae bacterium | reverse complement strand
CTGACGGACTTCTAAAGAACTCTAAAGAAGGGAGGACGAGTGAGCCAGCTGTGGCGGTTTGCCGACTGCGAGTTCGACGACCTTCGCCGCGAGCTCCGCGTCCACGGCGCCGCCGTCGATGTCGAGGTGAAACCGCTCGATGTCCTGCGCGAGCTGCTGGCGCACGCCGGCGAAGTCGTAACGAAGGAGGAGCTGCTCGACGCGGTCTGGCCCGGCCTGACCGTCGTGGACGGCTCGCTCGCAACCGCCGTCTCCAAGCTGCGAAAGGCGCTTGACGACGAGACTATCGTGGTCACCGTGCCGCGCGTGGGATACCGCCTGGGCGTGCGGGTGCAACGGAGCGTCGTCGCGCCACCGATGTGGCCGGAGCTTCGCCTCGAGCCCGGCAGCCCCGTGCCGGGACGCGAGCAATGGCGTCTCTGCCGGCGGTTCGACTGTTCGCCGGCGAGCGACGTATGGCTGGCCGAGCACCCGAAGACTCATGTGACTCGCGTCTTCAAGTTCGCTCAAAACGACGTGCAATTACGGAGTCTGAAGCGCGAGGTCACAGTGGCTCGTCTGTTGCGCGAGTCCCTTGGCGAGCGGTCCGACTTCGTCCGCCTCCTCGAATGGAATTTCACTACCTATCCGTACTTCGTGGAGAGCGAGTATGTCGGGCCGAACCTGGCGGACTGGGCGGAGACCCAGGGTGGACTGCCGGCGATTCCGCTCGAGCTGCGACTTCGCCTGTCCGTCGACATCGCGCGGGCCGTGGCCGACGCACACCAGCTCGACGTGCTGCACAAGGATCTCAAGCCGGGAAACGTTCTGATCGCGAGTCGTCCCGACAGCAGCCCGCAAGTCGTCGTCTCCGACTTCGGGAGCGCGGCGCTCCTCGCCCCGGAGCGACTGGGAGCGCTGGGCATCACCAACCTGGGCTTCACGCACACGACCACCAGTATCAGCTCGTTGACCGGCACCATGCTCTACATCGCGCCCGAGGTTCTCGCCGGGCAGTCGCCATCACAGCCGTCCGACGTCTACTCGCTGGGCGTGCTGTTGTACCAACTGGTCGTTGGCGACTTCCGCAAGCCGCTCGCGCCGGGGTGGGAGGACGACATCGCCGACTCGCTGATCCGCGAAGACATCGCTCTCGCCGCCAGCGGCGACCCGTTGCGCCGCCTGGCGACGGCAGGCGAGCTCGCGCGCCGCCTGCTCACCCTCGAGCAACGTCGGAGCGCGCGTGCCGAGCTCGCTCGAGCGCAAGAGGAGGCCGAGCGAGAGGCCCGGCGCCGGACCGACGCTCGAATCCGGCGTCCATTCCTGATGCTGGCCGGGGTTGCAGCGGTGCTTGCGCTGGTGGTTGCGACTGTCGGCCTCTATCGGCGGTCCGCGTCTCCGTTCCCCGTGAAGACCCTGGCGGTGCTTCCCTTCCAGAATGTCGCATCCGACGCGAGCCTCGACTTCCTGCGCCTCGCGCTGCCCGAGGAGGTTGCAACCGAGCTGAGCCATGTGCGAGGGCTGGCGGTCCGTCCGTTCGCGGCGACGGCCGGCTACGGTTCCGACGCGGATCTGTCACGCGTTGCGCGCGAGTTGGGTGTCGAGGGGGTGGTGACCGGTCGGTTCGTGAAGGTGGCATCGCAGCTTCACATCACGCTGGAAGCGATGGATCCGGCGGCCTCGCAGGCGGTCTGGCGCGACACAATCGATGCTCCGTTTGAAAGCTTGATCGCCGCGCAGATGCAGATTGCGCTTCGTGTGCGCGGCGGGCTTGCTCCCGCGTTCGGGGGAACGAGTGTCGACGCCACCGTCACGCCCAGGAGCGAAGAAGCGTACCAACTGTACATGCGGAGCATTTCCGTCTTCGAGACGGCAGCCAATCGCGATGCGATGGCGATGCTCGAGAGGTCGGTGGCGCTCGATCCAGGCTACCCCCGTGCCTGGGTGGCGCTCGCACGCCGTTACTACACCGAGGCGCGCTTCGTTCGCGGAGGCGGCACCGACCTCATGCAGCGATACGAATCCGCGATGGAGCGGGCCCTGTCGCTCGATCCCAACGACAGCGCGGCGGGGGCCGGCCTCATCGTGAGCCGCGTCGAGCGAGGCGACCTCCTCGGCGCGAGCATTCGAGCAGAAGACCTGCTACACCGTCGTCCCGATAGCGCCGACGCCCACTTTGCTCTGAGCTACGTCCTGCGGTTTGCCGGGCTGCTCCAGGAGGCTGGCGATCACTGCGATCGCGCCTTGCTGCTCGATCCACACAGTACGACTTCGGGGCTGCGGTCCTGCGCGATCGTGTTCTTCCTGCGCGGCGAACATCCGCATGCGATGAATTTCCAACAGCTCTACCCCGATTCGGACGTGAGCAAGGCCTTCCTGCTGGACATCGTCCTCCGCCAGGGGCGCCGTGAGGAAGCGATCCGGATCGGCCCGCCTCGTATCCCTCAGTACCCAAGCTACGACATGCTCGTGGCGTGCGCCGGGCGACACCCCAGGTCCGAGATCGACGCGATCGCCCGCACGGTGCAGCCATTGGAGGATCCCGAATCGAACTACCTGGCCGCCGCGCATCTCGCGTACTGCGGACAGCGGGAAGCGGCGCTTGAATTGCTCCGCAGCGCGATCAAGGGAAACTACTGCTCGTATCCCGCGCTCCAATCCGATCCGTTCTTCAATGATCTGAGGACGGCACCCGAGTTCTTGGCGATTCGCGAGCTGGCAGTGACGTGCCAGGGTCATTTCCTGGCGAAACGGCCTCGTACTGGCTAAATCTGCTCCCACCCCCAGTTCCCAATCCGGTGCGGCGCCTCCAAAATCATCCCTCGGGACGCCGTATCGATTCACGTGCCGCGGCAACGATGGCGATTCCGAGGGTTCAGACTTTTTCAGCGCCGTCATGTGCCGATTCGACGGCGCGCGCGAGGTAGTAGCCGTATCCGCCCTCCGCATCCCATGGATGGTCGACGACGAACTGCAGCAACTGGCGCTGATACGCCGGCTTCTCGGCAGGGCGGCTCAAGGCGTCCAACCCGTCCGAAAATCTGCAGAAGGGCATTGACGGCGTACGGCCGGCCGTGAGGATCGACCGCCTCGGGCGGAAGGGCGAGTACGGCCCGGTAGCTGGCAATCCCCTCGTCGAACCGCCGGAGCTTGAAGAGCGTCCGGCCGATGCGCATCAGCACGAGGCCGCGCGCCGTGTCCGACGAGGCCGTCCCGAGCGCCTCGACGTACTTCTCGAGCGCGCGATCGATCCGGCCGTCCACGAACTCGGCGGTCTCGGCCTCACGGATGGCCGCAGCCAGCTTCGGGAATCTGTCGAGCGGGTTGGCCGGCGCTCGGGAACCGCCGCCGCGCCGCCAAGCGGCGCTGAGGTCGCTCGTGACGATGCCGCCATCCGGCTGGAGCAGGAACGGATCGGCGAGCCACGGTCGGGCGGCGGCGAGGCTCCGCAGCCACGCGCTGGCGGTGGCCGGGTCGTCGAGACGCGCCGCCTGTCGCACCAGACCGGCTGCCAGGTCCGATTCGAGGTGCGTCAGTTCCGTCGCCAGCCGGTCGCGCACGAGCGCGGTGGCGGCGCAGGTCGTGCGGAGGCTGTTCGTTCGCTCGGCGGCCCGCACGCCGACGAAGCCGAGGACGAGTCCTGGCAGCAGGATCGACACGACCCCCACCACCAGCCGGCGGATGGCCGGCGCGCGGACGTCCCTCGGCATGTGGCTCTACCTTACCGCTGCTGGCCGCGGCCTATACTTATAGCCACATATCACGAGGCCGAAATGCGGCTCGCCAGCATCGCGCAAGTCAAGAATCAACTCTCCAGGTACCTCGCCCGCGCCCGAAAAACCAGGGAGCCGGTCATGGTCACTCATCATGGGAAGCCGTACGCGCTGATCCAGCCGATCTCCGCGCGAGACCTCGAGACGCTCGATTGGACGCGCCTCACGGAACGGCGCCTCCGCGAGGCCTGGGAAGACGAGGACGATGCCCTCTACGACTACCTGTAGGCGCGGGCAGGTGGTCGTCGTCGAGGTGCCGTTCTCCGACGTGTCCGGCACGAAGCGCCGGCCGGCGCTCGTCGTCAGCGCGGAGGCGTTCCATCGCGGCCTTGCGGATGTCATCGTCTGTCCGATCAGCAGCCAGCCCCGCTATCACCGGACGCCTGGCGCGGGTGACTGTCCGCTGCGGGACTGGCGCCTGGCGGGCCTCCGCCATCCAAGTACCGTCAGGGTGTCGAAGCTGCTGGCCGTGGACAAGCAGATCATCAGGAAGGCCATCGGGACGCTCGCGCCAGACGACCTCTCCATTGTCACGAACACGATTCGGCGGGCGTTCGACCTTCACCGCAAGCCTCCCTCATCGGTCTGACAGGCGGCCGACTATGGGGACCACGGCCTCTCTGTCCCCGGTCTTCATCTGTGGCCGGCAGACGCGAGGCCACCATGTGATAGAGCGCACTGGCAGAGACCGCCGGAAGGGCGCGCGCACGGTCAGCAACAGTGCGGCGTGATCGCTCTGCGGCCGCGCGTCGCGGATATAGCGGCTGAGGGCGTGCTCGACACAGCACCTCCTTCGGCGGGGAATCCCATCACAGTCACGATTGTGTGGTGAAATTGAAAAT
>CAZCEL010000298.1:637-1761 GCA_964497175.1 uncultured Bifidobacteriaceae bacterium | reverse complement strand
CCTCCTTCGGCGGGGAATCCCATCACAGTCACGATTGTGTGGTGAAATTGAAAATGAATTTGTTGACCTGCCGCGCGCGGGTCAACCGGCTCAAAGATCTCGGCCTGAACAAAGGGTTAGAACAGCTGCCGGCGCTCCGCGAGAAACTGATCGCCGTGACCGATGGCCTGGCGGGCGTCGAGGCGGACCTCCTCAACGTGCATGTCGACTTCCCGCTGTTCGAGCGCCTCGCCAGGCCTGTCGCCGCCGGGCGCACCAAGATGCCGGGCATCAAGATCCATGACACGCGCATGCTTCGCCCCCGATCCCGCCGCGGAGCTGGGGCCGCGCATGCCGCCGACGGACGTTTTGCCGGCCTGCGGAGTCGGGTGTTTCGCAGCAAACGGCCCAGAGCCGGCGGAAGATCGAATTTCCGACCGGCATTGGGCGTAGTACTGCGTTTCGCAATTACGCTGAAGGCCGAACGCCATCAGCGCGGCGCCGGGAGAGGGAGGACTTTCCAGTCGCCGAACGCGAGCTCCCGATTCGCGAACTGGTAGACGACCACGCGCTTCCCCTCCAGCCGGTCCAGGTCCCGCAGGAGCACGGCGCGCGTCGCGAACGCGCCCCCACCGTTCTCAACAAGGCGATCGACCGGCCGCCGCAGCGCGTAGCTCAGTTGTTCGGCGAAGCCCGCAGACGTGCCCCACCCGTTTGACTCGAGCGAGTAGATGATGGTGAAGCTGTCGCCAAGGAGCAGCACCTCCGCGGAGCGCGACGGGCGCCACGGCGATCCATCAGGCTGCAGCACGCGGCGCAGCCAGACCCGCTCGGACGGGAACCAGGACGCACCAACCGGCAGATCCAGCATTCGCGCGATGTCGCCGGTGTTTCGCGCTTCCACACGTTCGATCCGATAGCCGGGGTCGCCTGTTTCAAGGGGCCCGGCATGCTGCTCGATGAATCTGGCGAGCGCCTCGGCCACTGCCTCCATGGCTTCGGGCCTCCAGTGCGTGTCGTTCGTCAGGTACTGGGGCCCGGCAGTGCGAGCGGAGGCCAGGGTCTCGGACGGATCGAACACCAGGATGCCATCGCGCCTGAGGCCCTCGACGAACGTGCTGTACGAGGGATTCTGCAGCACGCCT
>CAZCEL010000298.1:0-627 GCA_964497175.1 uncultured Bifidobacteriaceae bacterium | reverse complement strand
CCCGGGAGCGCGGCGCGCGCGGATCCGCTGGGGGCGCCTCGAGGCCCAGCGCGTCGAGCGCGAGGGCGGCGAGGGCGAAGTAAAACGGAAGGTTGACGAGAAAGCGCCGGGCTTCGCCGGCGTCGGTACGATCACCAGCGCAATCCCGCGCGCCTCGAGATCGCGCTTGAAGCGGCCAATCGCCACACGAGCATCCGGCTGTGGGATGGGCGTCCCCTCCGGCGGCGCGGTGGCGCGATGCGTCAGCTGGACAGGATCGAGGAAGCCCCGTCCCGTGAGGTATTCCACGTCCTCGCGATAGAAGAGCCACCCGTCGCGGCCAGGATAGACGCGCTCGCTTCCGCCGCCGAGCCTGCCGGTCAGAACACTCTGCGCGGGCGGCCGCAGTGTACGCCCGAGGACCGAGTCAGCCTCCAGCATTCGCTCGAAGCCGTTGAGTCCTGCACGCACCAGGCGGTTGGTGGAAGTGACGAGCGCCCAGAGGCCCTCGCCGTCCGCCGCCCCCATCCCGCCGGCGAGATGACAACGAAGCTCACCGGGAAGGCGCGACAGCTGTGACGAGGCGTCAGTGACGCCCTGCTCGCGGAGGGTGTCGGTTCCCGCCCACTCCACGATCGGGCCGGTAGC
>CAZCEL010000297.1:0-6496 GCA_964497175.1 uncultured Bifidobacteriaceae bacterium | reverse complement strand
CACAATTTCAAACTTCACGGTAAGCGGCTATTACTTCAATCAAGCCTCGGTTCTGAGTTTCAGCGGGATAGGCATAAGCGTCAATTCGTACAGCTCACGAACACCTACCGAGATTGTGGCTAATGTCAGCATCGCGTCGGACGCTGCGGCTACCGCCCGCGACGTAACCCTCACGAACCCAGGCTTCGGGAGCGCCACTCTAAATCGCGGCTTTTCGGTCCAGCCCTCTCTGAATCCTCCGACTGGCCTCTGGGGAACAGTTGCGCCACAACGCTTACTCCTCGGTTGGGAGACGAGCGATACTCGTGTAGACGGCTGGCACGTTTACATGAGGGAATACTCGACCGGAGTACCATTCGCGAAACTGACCCAGTCCGGACTAGCAGCAGAACCGCTATTTGCCGTGGTGGCGACACCGACTGGAGAGCCGCTCAGACCTGGGATCGAGTACGAATTCGTCATCACTGCGGTCAGACTAGCGACCGCACTTGAGAGCGCTGCATCTAACTCGATACGGCTTCGCTATACAGGCGCCGTTCTCCCGAAGCCGAGGAGTCCCGTTGTGCTACTCCACGGTTTCATCAGTAGTTCCGACACGTGGAATACGCTCAAGGCTCATCTGATCAGTCTCGGGTGGGGGTTTGGTGGCGAACTGAGTTACGACGCTGGGCAAGTGACACTTGCGGGAGGCACAGCTCCGGCGCAGGCGGATTTTTTCACTGCCACGCTGCCTTCATGTGTACCAACGACGCGGATCTGCGGGCTGAGCTCGCTCCAAAGCCAAGGTGAAATCATAGCTTTATTCCTTGACGCATTGAAGGAGCGTTTCTCCGACGCCAATCTCCGGTTCACGCTCGTTGCACATAGCAACGGCGGACTCGCCGCTCGCTCGTACATTACCAACAGCCTGTACGCTTCTCGTCGGGATATCGACAACCTCGTGATTTACGGTTCCCCGAACCTCGGAGCGCAGGTCGCAAAGCTAATGGATATTTTCAATGAGCCAGAGTTTACGCCATGCGGCGAGTTCATAACGGCGCTCAGGTTTTCTGGCTCCATTTTCACGGGAGACCCGAGCGTTGTGATCGACGCAGTCGTGAAAGATGCTCTCTGGGATTTCGTGCTGAGACTTGCAGCCGAGGCAACCGCTCCAGCGATGGTCGAAGCACTTCCGGGTAGCGCCTTTTTGACGGCTCTAAACACGATGTCAGTGCCACTGGATATTCGATATACGCGGCTCATCGGAAGTCCACCGTCCGCTGCGCGCATATTCGGCGAGCTGACGGATCTAGCTGTAAGCGCGGGCTGCGTAGCGGCCACGGAGGCATTTGCAGATCTGAGAGACTCCGACGGCATTGTCGCCAAGTACAGCCAGGTGGGGGTGCTCGGCAATGTAAATGTATTCCCGCCGTCTGTTCGACGATCCTTTGTGACACAGGCGTACCACTGGCAGGAGACACAAGATATTCCCAACATTCTCCAGGCGTTAACGCCAGGGCGCTCACTTCAAGTAACCGTTTTGTCTCCTGTCGTAGTTGAAGTGCGAGCACCGGATGGGCTACTGATCTCAGAGTCTTTCAACGAAATTCCTGGTTCTGCCTACAAGGTGTTCTTTGATTCCTCCGGGCACCAAGTGTCCGTCATTACCATTCCCTTCCCAATTGAAGGCGTGTACAACATTCGCGTCATACCAAGGCCAACCGCGCTCCCGACCGACACATATTCAATTGAGCTATTCGACGGCGAGGACGTCGTTGTGCTTGCGCAGGATCTCCCGATAGCTAGCACACCGGAGATGGGTTTTGACATTCTTGTCGACACTACGGATCCGCAAGTGATATGTGACACCGCCGACAATGTCTGGCACGCCAATGACGTTTCGCTTTCCTGTGCCAGCAGCGATTCAGGATCCGGCCTCGCGGTTGCCATGGATGCCCAATTTACGTTAGCGACCAGTGTCGCGGTTGGAACTGAGACCTCCGACGCACAGAGCGACAGCCGGCTTGTGTGCGACCGTGCGGGCAACTGTGCTCTCGCCGGGCCAATCGGCGGGAACCGAGTCGATAAGAGATCGCCGGATGTTACGATTTCTGTTCCGACCAACGCTGCGTACGCCTTCGGCCAACTTCTGACTGCCGGTTACACGTGTACGGACGGTGCATCAGGAATAGCTTCTTGCACTGGTCCAGTCGCCAGCGGCGCCTACATCGATACCAGCTCCCTCGGACCGAAAACGTTCACCGTCAACGCGCGCGATAACGTTGGCAACGCCTCTAGTCTCTCGGTTGAGTACACGGTTGTCGCCGTACCGACGGTGTCGATGGTCACAGTGACGCCTAACCTTCAGCAATATAGCGACCTCGGGACGTTCACCGCCACGCTGTCGCCGGCGGCGCTCCTCGGACAGGCGCCGGCGGCGACGGTAACGTTCATGGTTGGCAGTCAAACCCTTGGCACGGTCCCGCTAACGCAAGTGAACGGCACACTGACGGGAACGCTGGCGAACATCCGCCTCCGCGAGCCGACTCCTTTTGGTACGGCTCCCACGGACCAGATGGCCCCCGGCTCCCACACGGTAACTGCGGTCTTTGGCGGTGTGAACCCAAACTTCACCGTCAACGACGCGACGACGACGCTGACAATTGCGAAGGAGGATGCCGTCGCGACCTATACCGGCGCCGTGTTCGCGTCGACCGCTTGCGTCACTTGCAACACCGCGACGGTCACCCTCAGCGCGACTGTGCAGGACATCAGCGCCGTTCCGACCGACCCGGCCACCGACGGCCAGGAAGGAGATATCCGCCACGCCACGGTGACATTCGCGATCGTCGAAACCGGGCAAACCTTCCCGGGAGTGCCGGTGGGACTGGTCACGACCGCTGACACGCGAACCGGCACGGCGACAAAGAACGTTGCAGTGAATATCGGCAATGCCGACGCGCTCGCTTTAACCGTCCGCGTCATCGTCGATGGGTACTACACCGGGCTTGTCGAGCAGAGCGTCCTCAACGTCGCGAAGCCGCTGAGCAGCAGCTTCATTACCGGCGGTGGGTACTTGCTAATGTCTCAGTCGGCTGGACTGTATCCCGGGCAAGTGGGCACGAAAAACAACTTTGGTTTCAGCGTCAAGTACAACAAGAGCGGAACGAACCTCCAGGGTAATATCAACACTCTCGTTCGCAACAACGGCCGCGTCTACCAGATCAAGGGCAACGCGATGACGTCGCTGTCGACGAATCCGGCTGCCGGCACGGCCACGTTCAATGGGAAGGCGAACATCCAGGACGTCACCAATCCGCTCAATCCAGTCTCAATCGATGGAAACGCGACGCTACAGGTCACCATGACCGACAGGGGCGAGCCCGGCGCTGCAGACGGTATCGGCGTCACTGTCTGGAACAAATCAGGTGGTCTTTGGTTCTCGAGCAATTGGAACGGCACACGGACACAGGAGCAAACACTCGCCGGAGGCAACGTCGTCGTTCGGTAACCTGCGATGATGGCAAAAAGCACGGCGTGGCTTGGTGTAGGGCTGATCGTGGTGATCGCTGTGCTCCTATTCATGCTTTTCGCGAGCAGCGGCCGATTCGTCGTTGGCACGATTGATTACGTCACCGCCAATCTCGTCAATGTTTCTGGGGTCAGTCCATTTCTCGCGAGAGGACTGGTCATTCTCGCGACGATCCCGTTCTTCTGGGCTGTGGCGAAATACACTCGGACGATCGTTGGGTACCGGCGCCTCAAGCCATCACTGACCCTCTACACCAACAGGTACGGCATTATCATCGTTTCTTACGTCGCGGCTTTCTTCCTAACGATGTACTTTGCTTCGAGACAGGCGTATTTCGGCCTGACTTCGGGCGAGACGCTAAAGTGGTGCGCCGAAAGTGTGGAAGGCATCCGGGTGTTCGACTCTCCAGGTGTGGATCCCGTGTACGGACGTCGGCTTGCGCCTTGCACGCCGGAACAGATCATCACGCTGCGCGATGACAAATTAGGATTGAGACGGCCGCAGCTTCTGGCGATCGATACTCCCCGCAGTTTTGAGTTCTTCGAAACGCTGTCCGGGCGGCCCAAGGTGTGGTACTGGCGCGCTTCGAATGGAACCTATGAGTTGTTCGATCGACCAGGTAGACACCCGAGAACAAATGCCGAGTTGCTCCCGGTCACACCTGACGTAGTAGCAGAAGTCACCCGCCTCAAAGCAGAAGAGGCTATCGGGAAGGCCAAAATCGCCGAGGCGGAGGAGGTGGCGAAGCTACGGCGCGAGCAAGATGCGAAGGCAGAAATCAGTCGCGCGGCACGTAACGCTCACCGCGAGAAGTATGTCAACCCGGTAAGCGGTGCGGGATCGGAGCCTGTCGTCGCTGCGGTGGGCGCAAACGGAATAGACGACGCCCTCAGCGCCGCTCTTGCGGAGGCGATTCGAGGACGGTCGGACATTCTGAAGCCGGCTTTCGTGAGCGACGGCCTGTTCACTCGTGCAATGCAGGGTGACACAGCCGCATTCGGCGATCTGGATCTCGATCGGGTTGCATCGGTAGTTGTGCTGGCGTCGATCCACGTCTCTAACGTGCTTGATTCCGCTGTTGGCGAGAAAGTGGTCAAATCCGAGGCGCGTGTCTCTATTCGGGTATTCAGGCCCGTGGCGGGCTTCAGTTCACAGGTATGGACCACGATTGGAAATGGGGTGGCATTTTCAGAGACGGTGGCCGCGGCGAGAGCAAGAACCGAGGCAATTGAGAAGGCCGTTGCCCTTCTGAAGACGGTATCCAAGTGAGTGCGTAGCAGCGCCATCGTCGGAGTGTGCGTCGAGCGCTTCGTTTCTACGCTGTCGCCCTGGCAAGTGTGACCTCCGAGCAGACTTTGATGCCAACGCCTCGCGTTCTGGCCGACGGCGACTGGAGGATCGTGGTTGAGATCGCGGGGACCACCTGCGCTCGGTTTGACACTGGCTATCGCTAGGCCGAATATGTCTCTCGTACCGTGAAATGTCTTCGGTAGCAGCGCGGAGGGCAAATGGAACGCACCGCATCGGTCAAGGTTTGGTTTCTGCTGGTGGCAACCGCTACAGCCATGTTGGCCCCTGGCCAGGCCATTGCCCAGAACTACGAGCGACAACTGAAGGCGGTGTGCGACTCGCTCAGTGCGAGGCTGATAGCCCAGAAGAAGACCACTGCCGCAGTCGTCGACTTTACTGATCTGAATGGTAACGTCACAGCGCTTGGACGTTTTCTGGCCGAAGAGCTGTCCGGCTGCCTGGTCAGCGAGACGGCGGACCTTCAAGTAGTGGAACGCCTGCGTCTTAACGCTGTGCTGCGGGAACAGAAATTGTCTGAATCTCCGATCATTGATCCGGCCACGGCAAAGAAACTCGGGGAAGTTGTCGGGGCCACAGCGATCATTACAGGCACGCTGACACCTTTCGGCGAAACCGTTCGATTATCAGCTAGGGCATTGGACGTGGGAACGGCACGCGTCATCGGGGCCGCGACGGCGGACATTCCGAAGACCCGAGCCATCGAAGAATTGTTGGCACAGGAGAGCGGCAGCAAGGTAGTCGCGGAGGCGACCGAGCGGCCATCAGGGGGAGCAGCAGTGGGCCAGCCTTCGGGAAGCGGAAGTCCTGGCTCTCGCGCCGTACCCGCGACGCAGCGACAAACAGCCGCAGGAATCACGTGGGAGGTAATGGATTGCGTCAGGGAATTCGGCGGGGTGACATGTAGGATAATGGTGACCAATACTCAAAGCTCGTATCAGGACGTACAAATAGTCAGGCCGACAGCTCTGGACGATCGCAACAATGACGCAAGTGCTCGAACCCCGAGCTCCCTGAGAATGCAGCCGGGAGCGAATGAGATCGTCCGCTTGAGTTTCCTGCCTGGCGGGCCTGCTGGGTTTCTACGCGGCAGCCGCAACACGGCTGACGGATTTGGTGTGAACTCCACCGAGTTAGCTTCCATACAGCTGGAGTACCGCACGGCAGGGCGCCAGGGAGTAGTACGCTTTCAGCGCATTCCGCTGAAGTGATCACTGGACGAGTCATTCAGAGGTCCCGATTCGCAAAGTCCTTGCACCTGGGGGCCTCCACGTCGTGGACAATCCCTTCACGAGCGCTGCAGTTCCTCGGGCCACGCAAAGCGCGCTTCACGTGGAGCCGGGATCACGATGTCCTGGCGAACCCCGGGTAGAGCCAGATACAGCAGCGATGTTCTCCTCGGCATGTTCGACTCGTAGCGGACGGGATGCCAGCCCAGCGACGTCAGAAGATATAGCGTCTTGACCGCGTGGACGGGCCGGCCCACCAGGAAGTCGCGTCGGCCGCCGCCGTCCGTTCCCTCTTCGCACCGCCAGCTCGGATGCGGGCTACATCTACAATACGCTGGGCTTCGCGACGATCGAGGAACTGGAGCTGCTGCAGGAAGCCGGCTTCCACCCGCTGGAAGTGATCCGTAGCGCGACGATGTATGGAGCGCAGGCGCTTTTCGAGCCCAAG
>CAZCEL010000296.1:0-6516 GCA_964497175.1 uncultured Bifidobacteriaceae bacterium | reverse complement strand
CGCGCCGGCGCGTGACCTCGTAAATTGCGGCTCGCGCCGCCTTAGGACCCCTGGTCGTGCACGGTCACGCTGACCGGCTGCGATGTACCGAGGTTGCCCGCGTTGTCCCGTATCTTGATGTAGATCGTGTACTCCCGGCCGTTCTTGTCCGATCCCTTGCGCGATGCCGTCAATGACACGACAAACTCGTAGGAATAGCTGATGCTGCCGTCCGGGTTCGGTGGCAAGGCCACGAGACTGACCTGACCATTCGGCTGATCAAGTCCGTACTCGTCGACGACATGGAAGCACGGTGCAGGTCTGGCAGTCGGCGCGGTTCCCTTCGGGCACGCCGTGATGGCGTCGCTGGTCGCCCTCACTCCAGAGCCGCTGTCAGTGGCAATACCTGTTACCTTGACCGGAAGCTTCTTCCCGTTGGGCGACCAGATAACCCTTGGGCTGGCGGCACCGGTTATCGTCGGCGGAGTCAGGTCCCGCACCGTCACGGTGAAGCTCTTGGAGGCTGAGCTGTTCGACGACTGGTCTCTGGCTGTGCAAGTGACGGTGGTCATGCCCAGCGGAAATTGTGCGCTCGGTCCTGACGGGAACAGGGAACAATCGATGGTGGGAGACGGGTCGACGACGTCGGTCGCCGTCACCTGATAAGGAACCAGAGCTCCTGCCGCGCTGGTTGCTTCGGCGACGATGTCGCCCGGTACGGTCAGCACGGGCGGATCGATATCCGTCAGCGTGATCGTGAAGGTGGCATTCGCTGTTGCACCCGCCTCGTCGCTGACGGTTACCGTGAACGTGAACGTGCCCGCAACGGGCCGCACCGACGTGTCTTGCGAGATGAGTCCGCTCGCCGCATCAATCTTCAGGCCCGCCGGCAGCCCTGTCGCGGTGAACGCGAGGGGCGTCTCGCCGCCGATGGCTTGAACCTGATACGTGTAAGGCCTGCCCGCGTTGCCGTTCGGCGGCGGAAACACCTTGAGAATGGCCAGCGCCGAGACGGCCTCGCGAGGCGTCGTGATACCGGTTGCGGCGTCCTCGGTTCCGACGGCGCCAGGAACGCCCCTCAGCAGAACCGCATCGGTCGGCGGAAGTGTATTGCCAGGCTGCGTGTCGAAGATGCGGAGGTTGGCGTAGACAACCTCGCCCGGCAGGACCGGAATCGTGACGTTCTGAATACTCGCACTGTTGATCCCGCTCGAGAAATTCGCGAACGACACGTTCGTGTTGTCGACGTTCACGAGAACCTGCTTGTTGCCGACCAGCGCTGGACGAGAGGTGTCACAACTCACGCCTGTCGAAGCACTCAGGCGAAACGCGACGAACTGGAACTTGAGGCCGGCAGGGACAGCCCCATTCAACAAGCTCGAAAGCTTGAGCATCTGGGTCGTGTTGGCTCCCCCGCTGAGAGCGAATCTGACATCGCGTCGCACGACGCCGTTCTGCAGCTCCGTGCTCGTCACGGCGTCGGTCTCCCAGCCAGCCTCCTGCCACCCGGCTTCCTGCCACCCGGCCTCCTGCCACCCGGCTTCCTGCCACCCGGCCTCCTGCCACCCGGCGGTTTCCCAACCCGCATTCGCGAAGGTGAGGGGCTGCGTTTCGTCGTGGATGAACGAGCTCGCAATCTCGATACCGTTGACTTCCTGGTCGCCGACGTCGAAGGTCGGGTCGGTCTGGGGTGTCTCGACCAGGTCCGGCTCGGTCGGGTCGGCGTTGAACCACACCGTTCTGGCGAAGCGCGTTGTGCTCCGCAGTGGCACCTTCGCCTTGATCGTTCCCGTTGCCGGTGCCAGCGCCTCAGTGCCGGCGAGCTGATACGTGAACGTGTTCGCGTCGATCACAGCGATCGGGAACGTCCCGTTGTAGGCGGAAGGATTGGCGCCCGTGATCGTGATCTGCTCGGTGCCGTCGAACCCATGGCTGGCGGCGACGGCAGTTACCGTCGTCCCGGTCAGCGTGAGGCTCGTCACCATCTTCGACAGCAGTGGGATCTCCGACACGTCGACTCGTATGGGCGGTCGGTGCATGCTCGACGTCACGAATGCCATTCGCGTGACCGTGGATCCCGCGGCGGCAACCGCCTCGACCGTCTGGACGGACGGTCCGAACTGACTGAAAGTGGCCGCGGTGTTCGGCGGCGGGCCGATGATTTCGAACCTGAACACCTTGTCCTCGATACCAAGGTTCTGGGCAAACACCGACATGCTTCGGGGCTGAGCCGCGCCGGACGGAGAGGGCGGCAGCATGGGCCTGTTGTTGCCCAGTGACCCGATGAGGCTTCCCTCCGTCCACAGGGCGCCGTACGGATTCTGGTCTCTCATGCCGACGAATTCCGCCTCGCATGAGGGCCGCGTCGCGCCTGGGTCGTAGATGCTCGCCGTGGGAAAACCGGCGGGCAGGCCTGCCGGTGACCAGTCGCGGGCGACGGTGTAGTCTTCGTTGGAATGCAGCCTGACGTTGCGGTTGTCCGCCCAAGCGTTCCAGACCAGCGAGTCGCCGAGCTGGCCCAGATTAGAAACCCAGTTCACTGAGGTGCCAGTCGGGTTCGCCGGCACCCATTGCTCAGACATCAAGGCGATGTAGTCGCCGATGCCCGGTTGTGTCATCCTCGCAAACAGCCGCACGTTCGGGAAGTTGAACTGCAGCTGTCTGACTTCGCCCGTTTCCTCCTTCGTGCCAACGATGTACTTCGACACGCGAAACGGAGTGCCCCAAGCGGGGACGGCGCCGGGAAGCGCGCGCGCTCCGAACATGTCGATCGTGTGGCGCCGGCGGGGCGTGCCTTGCGGCAGCTGGTTGTTGACGATCGGCGCCTCATCGATGCTGGATTGCAGCAGGCGCGCTTCGTCGAACCGCGAATCGAACCACGCCAGGTTCACGTACTTCCCCGAGAACGTCAGCTGCGGGAAGATCTGGAACCCTGGGGCCGTCGATATGTCCGCCTTCACCGGATCGCTCCACATTGCGCCATCGGCCGAAGTCGAAACCATGATGCGTGACCCGAAGCTGTTCGTCATGCAGGTCCCGTCAGGATTTCGCGGTCGCTCAGCCCAGGCCATGTAGAACCTGTCCGCGTCAGCCGCGATCGTGGGCGTCGTCAACGTGCGGAACCGCGTGGAGGTTGTAGACCAGTCGACCGGACAGATCCCTCCCAGGCGGTCAAACGGTGCGATCGACTTCAAGAACGTCAGGCCGCCGTCCTGCGAACAGGCAACAGACAGGCCCTCCGGGCTTTGAGGGTCCGTGCCCTTGCGCCACGCCGCGCAGACCACGGGCGAGCCGATCCTCCTCGCCAACTGCACGCCTTGCGTGTGTCCGATTTCCTCGCTGAGCTTGGTTGGATCGCCAAACGTCAGGCCACCGTCTAACGAGATCGCGCTCCAGACCTGAGAATGCTCGTTGGAGCCCTCGAAGAACTTGACCCAGGAGACGATGACGGGAGCCACTGGCACTGTCTGCGGTACCGTTGTGCCATCGCCGCGGTTCACTTGAAACGTTGCAGTGGCACCTTGGGGCTGAGTAAGGAGGACAGTCGGCCTGTCCAGGGACTGCCCGGCCGTCCCGGTTGCAATGACTGAGGTGAAGAGATGCTTGAACGGATATCGGTCTCCTTCCTGGTCGTTCAGGTCCAGGAAGGCCGAGTAATAGACCTTGGTGAGCGCGTTGTTTCCCCGGTTTTTGACGAGGCCGACATGGCCGACCATTCCGGCTGGGCCGGCGCTCACTTTGGGATCGACGGCATAGTCCAATCCGAGAGGCTGGGGGAAGAAGGTGGGGTGAAGCGTACTCGTCCAACTGCTGCCGGCATTGAACGACTGATACATGCCGACGTTGGAGTCCCCGTTCTGCGTGACGTCCACGCCCAGCACGTCGACGGCGCGGTTGTCGTTGGAGAAGCAGATGAAGTGCAAGGGGTTGCGCGATGATGGCGCGCAATCCAGCTCGAACCCGTTTGCATTACGCAGCGGATCGCCCTGTATCTCGAGTTCTGAGGGTGTGTTCCCGAGCTTGAGGAAGGTCGGACCGGCACTCATGTTCACGTTGGGTCCGACAACGGGGGCCGGCGGTCCTTGCTGCGCGCCGAGACGAGGTCCCGCTGTGACGGCGGCAAGCACCAGGGCGGCTGCCGCGGCCGCCGAGAGGCGCGTGGCGACTGAGCAAGAATGCGAAAGCTTCGGGAGAGTCATGGGGCCTCTACACGGAGATGGAGATGTGTCAAAGATTCGCTTGCGTGATTGTCATGACAGTACCCAGTTCGGACTGAGCTCATTGAGAGCGACCGGCACGTCCCGATAGATCTGGAACCCCGCCTTCCAGACAACCGTACTGCGGCCGTTGTCGGCGCAGGTGACGGCATTCTGGGAGCCGTTGCAGCCAGCGGCGCGGCCGCCCTGCCAGCAGGGCGAAGTTCCCCTGACGAGTCCACCGAAAACCAGGGCCAGAAGCGTAGCCAACCCCAGCCGCAGTCCTGCGCCCGGTGCAACACGAATCCTGTGTCCTGTCATGATGTTCCCCTCGTCGACGGCTAGGCGCGACCCTAATCGCGCATGCGCGATACACAGCCACGACACGCCGACAGGAGCTGGGATGGTCCTGTGTCGCGGCCCCGCGCGGCAGATGCGGCAGACAGCATAGTCGGGAAGTTTCCGGAAAGGCGAGGAAAATCCGTGAACCGACGTGCACGGATACATAAACGGCATTCGCGGGAGTTTCCAAGCCCCCGCCCTTGGCAGGATCGCGGGCGTGGCTCCTGGTGGGGGCAGCTGTTTTTTGGGCATCCTCCCGGCTTTCGCCTGGATTTCGAGGGGGTAACCTCGATTCCGCTGCACCGTCAACGCGGCACGGTGCTGCAAGCAATCGTCGCTGTGGTAGGGTGGTCTGGTGAGGCACGGACTGCTCGAAAAAATTGTGGACGAGCGTGCCGGTCACACGCTTGTGGGGACCGTGAGCGTTGCCGTCGAGCGGCTTGCCGAGGAGATCGCTCGCGAGGCGCTCAAGGATGAGACCTTTCGCCGCACCCTGCGCGAGCTCGTGCGGCGTCGCTCACAGGTACTGCTGAACGAGTTGCTGCGAAACGGAACTGGTCACACCCGCCGGACTGCTGCCGCGAAGCGTCGCAGGCGTCGATAGCTTTCGCCCGGATTTCGCGGGCCTCGTCACACGGGATCGCGGGGTACGCACGGGGGGACTCGCACCCGGCTGAGCCAGGCCCCGCCCGCTAGACCAGGCCCGCGGAGGATTCAGGCAAGCGGTCTGGCGCGTCGTGCCTTCAGTCGCACCGCGGGCAATCGCTTCAGCCGCTGGGACCGCGGATCAACCTCGATCCCCACCGACTCCAGGGCTGTCACGCCGAGGATTGGCTCGGCATCGTCTGGACCGTAGATGACGGTTGCCCCCACCGTCTCGCCCATGAACTCGATCTCGGCGACGGTCACGTCCAGCGTGACCTCTGTTCCGTCGGCAAGCTCGTAAGTCCTCCTCCCGCGCGGCTTGAGCCCGAGCGCCCTGAGCCGTCTGCCAGGTACCATGCAGTCCACCGCCCCGGTGTCCACGAGGAACAGCCCTTCCCAGAGTTTCCTCGGGTGAGCGGGATTGCGCACTGCGGCGGTGACCTGCGTGATACCCATTGGACAATTGTAATGGACACCGTCCACGCGCCGGTTGGACGGCGTGATGGCGGTGCCTCCAACTGTGTTGCAGGACGTCTCTAATCTCTCAGCTATCAGCTTGACGCTGGAAGGCTGATCGCTGACGGCTGATCGCTGAAAGCGAGGTCATCACAAGCGCCGTTCAAGATTGGCTCAGATGACGCGCGCCTGGCGCATCACCCGCTCAGCTTTCGCCCGGATTTCGCGGGCCACTTCATACGGATCGCCCTGCTGAAACCTCGGCAGGAACAGCTCCACCGAGAGCGGGCCGGCATAGTCCCTCTGTGCCAGCTTGCGAAGAATCAGGGTGAGCGGCCCGATGCCGTCGCCCGGGATGAACCGGGTCGTGTTGTCGAGCAGCTCGCGGGGCATGTCGGGGACATCCTGGAAGTGCACGTGGCCAATCTCGCGCGGACGGACGAGGTCGAGATCCTCGAGCTTGCTGAGCCCGGACAAGAAGTGATAGAAGTCGAACAGGGCCGCGATGTTCGGATGAGCTGCCTCTCGCTTCATCTTGATGAGCGTCGGGAGCGTCGAGATGAACGTCGAGCTGCGCACGGCCTCGGCCATGGCCGTCATGCCGAACTGCCTGGCGATCTCCCCCACCTCGCGCATGTTGTCCGCGCCCGCCTTGTAGTCGTCCGCCGTGAACTTCTGTGTCGTGACGGTGGGCGAGTAGATGCGTGTCAGGCCGAGAGTGGCGAACATGTCGCAGCGGCGCCTGAAGTCCTCGAGCAGGGCCGCGCGCTTCGGATTGGGCTCCCAGATGCCGAGCACGCCGCACGCGGCGCACACCGGCGTCAGGCCCAGGTCCGTGAGGACGCGCCGCGTGCGGCGTGCTCGGCATCTGGGAGCCCAATCCGAAGCGCGCGGCCCT
>CAZCEL010000295.1:5101-6548 GCA_964497175.1 uncultured Bifidobacteriaceae bacterium | reverse complement strand
TCTTCCGGCCCCCCGATGTCCCGCGTGCTGGCGAGCTGGTCCGCATCTTCAGCAGCACACCCGATGCGCCCAATGGAAAAGTCGCGTATCCGGACTATCTGGACCTGGCAAGCCGAGCCACGACACTCGGCGGAGCCGTCGCCTTCGACGACACCCTGACGGTCGCCGTTGCCAGGCAGGATGACGAGCCGCGACAGGTCGTGGGCGCGGCGATGGTGAGCGGCAATCTGTTTCCGGTGCTCGGCATCGAGATCGGCCTCGGCCGCGGCTTTCGTGACGACGACGATCGTCCGGGCGCCGGCGCCGTCACCGTCATCAGTCACAGGCTCTGGGAGCGGCTCTTTCAGGCAGATCCGCTGGCGATTGGCGAGGTGATCCAGGTGGCCAGGGGGCGGTTCACGATCGTTGGCGTGACGGCGGCCCATGCGTCGCACGTCATGGCGATCGAGCCCGACGTCTACATTCCGATCGCGAAAGTCTCCGACGTGATGTCCGGCGATGACGATCGCCGCGATGATCGGTCTGCCGGCTGGCTGACGGTGATCGGACGTCTGGCTCCCGGCGCCACTTCGGCGGCCGCCGCGTTGGAAGCGGGCCTCCTGGCTCAATCGCTCGCACAGGAGTACCCGGGCACCAACTGGAACCGCTCGGCGGTTGTCCTGCCCGAAATGTCCGCACGGGGAGCGCTCAACCCGGAGCGCCAGCAGGCAGCGGTTCTTCTGCTTGCGGTTACCGGACTCGTCCTGCTGATTGCGTGTGCGAACGTGGTGAATCTCCTGCTCTCGCACAGCGCCGCCCGGACCAGGGAGATCGCCGTTCGTCGGGCTTTCGGCGCATCCGCCGGCCGCATCGTCCGTCAACTGCTGACTGAGACCGCCATCCTGGCGTTTGCCGGCGGTGTCTGCGGCCTGGGGCTCGCGTACCTCGGCGTGCAATATCTCTCCGCAATCGTGCAATCGGTATTGTCTGCGTACGACATCCAGCCGTTGTTCGACGTGAGGATCGACCGTCGTGTCGTCGCGTTCACTGTTCTTGCCTCGTTCATCACCCTGACTTGCGGGCTTGTGCCCGCACTCGGGAGCCGGCGCGTCGACCTGGTGTCGGCTCTGAAGGGCGCTGCGCTCGCGAGTCGGCCCCGCCGGCTCACGATTCGCGCCGTCCTGATTGCTTCCCAGACGGCAGTCTCGGTATTCGTCCTCGCAATCGCCGGACTATCGATCCGGCAATTGGTCGAGGTCAGGCGTGCCGAGCCCGGGTTCGAGCCCGACGGCGTCCTGCTGGCCTCCTTCGACCCGAGCACGGTCGGCTACAACCAGCGGCAAGCCGATGCGTTCTACGAGCAGATGGCGACGCGCTCGCGAGGCCTTCCTGGCGTCACCGCCGTTGGTTTCACCCAGGACGTCCCGCTGATTTTTGGCTTCCGATTCACACCGCTCGCCTTCGACGG
>CAZCEL010000295.1:0-5001 GCA_964497175.1 uncultured Bifidobacteriaceae bacterium | reverse complement strand
CCGAAGCCCGGACGCTCGACGCGAGCCTCCCGGCATTCAACATCCGCTCGCTCCGGAACGTCTTCGAGCGCGTGGCGCTGGGCCAGCAGTCGCTGGTTGCGCAGATGATGGTCTTCGTCGGGCTCCTGGCCGTCGTGCTGACAGTAGTCGGCCTCTACGGCGTGATTGCTTACCTGACGGCCCTTCGTGGGCGCGAGATCGGCATCCGGATGGCGCTCGGCGCCAGCCGTTCAGCCGTTCTGATGATGGTGCTGCATCAGGCCACGGGCATGGTCGGAACGGGTCTGGCCGCCGGCGCCGGCCTGGCGTTCGGGCTGATGCCGGCGTTCGCATTCGCATTCAACTTCGCTCCGCGCGACGCGACGGTTCTCGTGGCCGTTTCTCTCGGCGTCGCGGCGACGGCCTTCTTGGCGTCGTGGCTGCCAGCCAGGAGCGCCGCGGCGCTGAACCCGATTGCTGCGCTTCGGGAGGACTGAAGGGTTGGCAGCGTCGCCGCACAAAGAAGCCGCAGTGCAGCCGGGCTCTCTGCGCCCGTTCTTCATCCTGTGGGGTGGCCAGGCGCTATCCCTGATCGGCAGCCAAAGTGTCCAGTTCGCAATCGTATGGTGGCTGAACGTCGAGACCGGCTCGGCCGCGGTGCTGGCCAGTGCGAGTTTCTTCGGTCTCGCGCCACAAGTGATATTGGGACCGTTGCTCGGCGCGTTCGTCGATCGTCACAACCGCCAGAGAGTGATGCTATTCGCCGACGGCGGCGTGGCGGCGGCGGCGTTGGTACTCGCGGGCTTGTTCGCCGCCGGCATGGCAACGCCCGCCACGATCTACGCGCTCCTGTTCGTTCGATCGATCGGAAGCGGCCTGCACACGCCAGCCATGCTCGCAACGACGAGCTTGATGGTGCCGCCGGAAAAGCTCGTACGGATTCAGGGGGCGAACCAGGCCCTCCAAGGCGGCATGATGATTATCTCGGCGCCGATTGGCGCCATTCTGGCGACGATGCTGCCGATGCCGGGGGTGATGCTGGTAGACGTCGCCACAGCGGCGTTCGCGATCGTTCCCCTCTTGACTCTGACCTTGCCGAACCCGTCGCGCGGGCCGAGCGACGCCTCAGGGTGGCGAGCGCTGACGCGAGATCTTCTGGAAGGAGTGGCGGACCTGAGGCGCCGCCACGGCCACGCCGCGTTGGTCGCGATCGCGGCCGCGGTCAACCTCTGGCTCGTGCCGGCTTTCGCGTTACTTCCATTGCTCGTCTCAGCCGAGTTGGGCGCCGGCGCGGGCCGCCTCGCGGCGATGAGCTCCTCTTTCGGCTTAGGCATATTCGTTGGCGGCGCGGTCCTCGGCGCCTGGGGAGGGTTTCGCAAACGGATCACGACTGCGATTGCGGCGGTCGGCGGCTTGGGGCTCGCGGTGCTCGGCGTTGGCCTTTCAACAGCGGGCTGGTCGGCGACCGCTGCCATGTTCGCGGTAGGGCTGATGCTTCCGTTGTCGAACGGCCCGATCCAGGCCATTCTTCAGACCACCATCGAGCCGCACATGCAGGGGAGGTTTTTCTCGATGATGGCGAGCGTGGCCGGGGTCGCCGCACCCATCGGTCTCATGCTTGCCGGACCGCTGGCGGAGTTCCTGGGCGTCCGTTCCTGGTTCATCGGCGGGGGAATCGTGTGCATCGTCATGGCCGGTGCCATGACACAAATCCGTTCAATCCTGGACATCGAAGACTCGCCTGTGATGGTGGTAGCTCAAACGACCGCCCCATGAGTCGTCCTTTGCGCGGACTACTCATCCAGGCTGTATCGTTGTCAAGGCTTTGTGCGACGACTACGCGAGTCGCGGCCGCGGAAGCGAAGGGACCTGATGTGGCGCTTGACGTGCTGGAGCGCACATTGATCAACCGCGGCCTTCAGAGGACGTCGCGCCCAGCCGTGACGTATGCGGTCTCAAGAGCTGGCTTGGTCCTTCAACTGATAATCATTGAGAATCGTCGGGATGCCAGGACCGACCGCAGGAAGCGCCGTACCCGTGGGGAGAGCCCGCACACTCGCTCAGGTGTACCGACACTTCGGTGAGGTCGACGCCGCCCAAGCATCGCCGCTGTACGAGCGCGTCGCCGTCGGCCGGATCAGCCGGAGCGGGTCGCGAGTCTCGAAGCGGAGATGGCGTTGGCAGCGACGGCCCCTCCGCTGCTGCTGCAACGTGACGCCGTCGGGGTGCTGCCCGACGCCTTCGCCCGTGTGCCCGCGGGCGCCCTGCCTGTCGTCACCACGACGTGGGCGCTGTCGCACTTCGCGCTCGAGAGCCGCCTGCGCTTCCTGCACCGCCTCGACGAAGCGGCGGCCGGCCAGGCGGTGGCGTGGGTGTCAGCGGAGGGGGTTGGAGTCGCGCCGGCGATACCGACACTTGGCGATCGCCGCGCCTCTGGCCACAGCATCATCGGCCTGGCGGTGTTCGAAGGGTCGGCTCTGCGCGCCGAGGCCATTGGCCGCTGCTGGTCGCGGGGGCGCTTGCTGGCGTGGCTGGCAGATTCCTAGACAGACTAGGGCTTGTCGCGCTTCACCGGCTTCTGAGGTGGCGCGGCCGGCTTCTCGTAGATGTCCACGACCGTCGGCCGCGTGCCATCGGTCGAAAGGCCCGCCGCCAGCATGAGACGAGTCACCGCATCGATCGTCGGTGGGTGCGGTCTCGGGAGCCGCCCGATATGGCCTTCGGCTGCGAACAGCGGCGTGATGCCTTGTTTGTTGGGTTGACTCCAGATCTGCGGATCGGCTCCTTTGTCTGCCAGCAGTTTCACGACAAGCGGGTAGTTGTTGTACGCGGCGCCGTGCATCGCGGTGTCGCCGTTGTTGTTCACAGCATTGACGTCCGCGCCGAGGTCGAGCAGCATCTTTACCGCTTCCAGCGCTTCGGGTTCCTCGCCGGCTTCCTCGAGCGGCTCTGTCGTTTCGAGGCCGGCCGCGACCATCAGCGGTGTCGTGGCGCTGGAGTTTGGCAGCAGAGGATCCGCGGCCAACTCCACGAGCAGCCGCATCAGCGGAACGTCGGACCGATCCGCGGCAAGGAGAAATGGCGTCGCCCCCTCGGTGCCGATGCGTGAGGACGTGTTGGGGACCTTCGGCGCGCCTGTGTCCAGACGCAGATTGACGTCCGCGCCCCGCTTGACGATCTCGCGCACGAACTGGAGGCTCGTGATCCGGCCCGACCCGAGCGGCGGGGGCTCGCTGACGTCGCTGGAATCGGGCTTTCGCACCCAGGTGAGCGTGTGCAGCGGCGTAAATCCCGTCCGCTGGTCGTTTGGATCGGCGCCCGCGTCGACCAGCGCGATCGCGAGCTCGAAGTGACCGTTCTGCACCGCCAGCAGCAGCGGGCTCGTGCCCCTGGCTACCGGCTTATACAGGTTGGGACCGCCTGGCCCGCTCTCGCGTCGCTCAGCCGTCGCGTTCACGTCGACGCCCGCCTTCAGGAACGCGCGCACCACGTCGATGTGCCCCTCACGCACACCGAAAAAGAACGCCGTCAATCCGGAATCGAGCGTGACATCGATGTCGGCTCCAGCCTCGATCAGCGCGCGGACGACGGGGGCGTGTCCCTCGGCGGCGGCCCACATCAGGGCGGTCTGCCCGCGCCGCTCGCGGGCGTCGGGTCTGGCCCCGCGCGCCAGGAGCGCGTTCACCGCCTCGAGGTTTCCCGAGCGTGCCGCCATCATGAGAACGGTCTCGCCGCTCTTCATGGTGGCATTCGCATCGGCGCCGCCATCCAGCAGCAGCTTCACGATGGCGGCGCTGCCGGTCGAGCACGCCAGCGACAGCGGCGGCACGCCGTAGCGGTTCACGGCGTTGACGTTGGCGCCCGCTCGCACCAGCAACGCGGCGGTCTCCCCGTCGTCGTGGTACGCCGCCCAATGCAGCGCCGTCGTGCCGTCGACCTGGGCGAGGTTCACATCGACGCCCGTCCCGAGGAGCGCACGGACGCGCGCCTTGTCGTGTTGCTCCGCGGCGTCGGCAAGCGTCGCGCGTTCGGCGCCCGGCGTTGCAGCTGAGAGCCCGAGGACCAGGAGTACCGGGAGCACGAGTCCACTGATTCTTCGGCCGTGCATGTGCCCCTCCTGCGAAGTCGCCTACAGCGTGGCCGGGTCGAAGAGGTCTTCGACCGTTCCGCTACTGTCGCCGAACGAATCGAGCTCGACGCCGACGCGATCGAGCAGCGTCAGGTGAACGTTGGCCAGCGGCATGCCCTTGTCGTACTTGATGTGCCGCCCGCCCTTGAGGCCCGACGCGGCACCCCCAGCCACGAGAATCGGGAGGTTCTCGTGATCGTGGAGGCTGGGATTGCCCATCCCGCTTCCGTACAAGTAGACCGTGTGATCGAGGAGCGAGCCGTCGCCGTCGGGGGTCGCCTTCATTCTCTGGAGGAACTCCGCAAACAGCGATACATGGAACGTGTTGATCCTGGCGATCTTCGCCACCTTCTCCGGATCGTTGCCGTGATGACTCGTTGGATGGTGCGGGTCGGCGACGCCAATCTCCGGATAGGTGCGATTGCTCTGCTCGCGCGTGAGCTGGAACGTGATGACGCGCGTGATATCCGCCTGGAACGCCAGAATCTGCAGATCGAACATGAGCTTCGCGTGATCGGCGAAAGCAGCGGGAACGCCTACCGGGCGATCCAGGTCGGGCATCGTGCTCTGCATCGCCGCTGCCTCGGCGTGCTGGATCTGCCGCTCGATCTCACGAATGCTGTCGAGATACTGATCGACGCGAACCCGATCCGCTGTGCCGATGCGACGCTTGAGGCGCGCGATGTCTCCGCTGAACGAATCGAGCAGGCTGGCGCGGCTGCGCAGGGCGTCGCGGCGTGCGGCCAGGTTGCCGCCCTCGCCGAACAGGCGCTCGAACACGATGCGCGGGTGCGCCTCGGACGGGAGCGGGGTGGTCGGCGAAGACCACGACAGGCAATTCTGATACACGCACGCGTAGCCGTTGTTGCACACGCCCGCGAGGGGGTTCAGGT
>CAZCEL010000294.1:0-6554 GCA_964497175.1 uncultured Bifidobacteriaceae bacterium | reverse complement strand
ATAGACCACCTGTGCTGCCGTGTCCTTCCAGCTGAAGCTGCCGGTCAGTCCTGAATTGAGCTGCAGTGCGGTGATGAGGCTATGGTTGCCGAGCATGTCGCTGAAGGCGAACGACAACCCGCCGCCAATCGCGGGACCGAAGCGGCTCGCGCCCACGGCAATGGTCGGCTGGCCGATGCCTTCGAGCTGCAGGCGCGTGCTGTAGTCGGAGACTTCGTAGTCGTCGCGCGCAGGAGGCAGGCCGAACTGCGGATCGCCGAGCAGCGCCGTCACGTCGCTCGGCTGCCGCTCGACGGGCGGCAGCTTTGCGCCATCGGCCCGCGGCTCCTCGAGCGCGCGCCCTGCCCCATCGAGCGGCCGGGTGAAGATGTTGTGCTTGCCGCCTTCGTACACCGAGAACGCCGCCACGTTCGCGCGCGAGGCGACCGACAGCGCCGGGCTCGTCGCCGTGATGCCGGTCAGGCCGGTGGCGACCTTCGTGACCTGGGTGATGGCGCCGTCCCCGAGCGCCAGCCGGTACAGGTTCGGCGTGCCGTCGCGGTCCGAGATGAAGTAGAGCGATCCGCTGTCGGGCGACCACTGGGGGTTGATGTTCTTGCCGCGCGTATACGCGCTCGTCTCCTGAATGCGCCCCGTCGCGGGATCGAGGAGAGCCAGCCGGTATGGTCCGATATCGAGCGCCGCGAGGTTCGACGAGAAGCGATCGGTCGCGAACGCGATGCGCCGGCCGTCGGGCGACCATGCGGGCTGCAGGTCGGCGTAGGGATCGTTGGTCAGCTGGCGGACGGCGCCGGAGGCCACCTCCACCACGAACAGATCGGTCAGGCCGCGGCTCATGCCCGTGAACGCAATCGCCCGGCCGTCGGGCGCCCACGTCGGATTGAAGATCTCGTCGACCTCCTCGATTCGCAGCTCCTGCTCCTTGTCGCCGTCGGTCACGTTGAAGATCGTCAGCGCCGGCCGTCCCGACGTGACCGTGGCGATGGCGATCCGCCGGCTGTCGGCATCCCACCCGCCAGCGGAGTGAATGAACTGAATGCTGGAGTAGTGCGGGTCGCTTGCCGTGCTGGTGAGCCGGCGGACGACCTTGCCCGTCGAGGCGTCTGCCACGAACAGGTCGATCGAAAAGAGACTCCGCTCGGAGAGAAACGCTATCCACTTGCCGTCCGGGCTGATCGAGGGACCGATATTCAGATCGCCACCCAGCCGTCCGCCGGAGATGACCCGGCTGCCGATCTCCGACGGCGGCGTCGTCCCTTCGAGCACGGGCTCGTAGGTCCGGCGGATCGCGGCATGCCAGTCCTCGGTCAACTCCTTCGAGGAGAGGCCGAGGACTTTCTGAATGGCGGTCCGGGGGTCGCCGGTCGCCGATCCGATCGTGAGCATCTGGCGAATCACCTGATCGCCCCATCGGCCCGTCACGTACGCCCAGAAGGCCTGGCCCCACCGATAGGGGAAGTACTTCGGGTCGTCGAGATCGTCAATGGCGGGCAGCTTCTCCTGCAGCAGGGCGTCCCGCAGCCACATCGCCGTGTTCGAGTCGGTCGCCCCAATCGACATGTACTCGGCCATGCCCTCGATGAACCAGAGGGGCAGGCGCTGCGCACCGGTCTCGCCAGGCCCCATGCCCGCCGTGGTCGTGATGTCGAACTGGAAGGCGTGCACCAGCTCGTGCCCGATCACGTGATCGGTGTCGGCGAGCGGTCCGCCCAGCGGGAGAATGATCCGCCGCCGCAGCCCCTCGGTGACGCCGCCGGTCCCCTCGCCGAGCTCACCCTGAATCGTGTTGGTCTGCTCGAAGTCGGGGTGGGACGCATAGAGGACCAGGGGCTGGCGTCCCCGCAGCGTGTGCTCGAACAGCTTCTCGAGGCGCGCGTGCCACCGCTCGGCCATCCGTGCGGCGATATCGATGCCTTCGCGCTCGCTCGGATAGAAGTAGATGTCGAAGTGCTCGGTCTTCAGCACTTGGAAATCGAACTTCTTGTACTGAACCTTGTTGCGGCCGAAGTACTGCGCCGATGCCGTCGGCGCCGCCGCGGTTGCCAGGAGGACGGCTGCCAACGCCGTTGGGACGAAGGTGGTGATGCGCATAGCCCTGCATCGGTGCAATCCGCGCGCCGGCCTGGTTCGACGTCCCGTGGTCTCAGCGCGCGTCAGGGTTGCAGAGGAGCATCTGATAGCGATCGGGCCGGCTCGCGCAGTACGCGGCTACGTCGCGCCGTACGACCCTCCGTGCCGCCTCCTCGGCCCGCTCGCGCGCCGATTCCTTGATCTCGTCGATCAGCCGGCCGCCCAGGTACTTCTGAATCAGGCCCTCGATCGCCAGCGTAATGAGCTGGCCCCCGTTGAAGGCCGCGTAGGGCTGCATCAGCGGGCGGCTGGAGGGGCTGAACAGCCGGCGCTGCTGCTCGAAGCCATACAAGCCGCCCGGAGGTGCGGGGCCGCTCCGGAAGTCGAGCTTCGAGAGCATCTCGTCGATCTTGCGCTGCTCCTGAATCTCGACGCGGAAGTCGGCCGGCAGGTCCACGTCGTGCAGCAGCGACTTCTCGGGGGCTTGCTTCAGCCGCTCGCGAATATGGTCCAGCGAGACCTGCAGGGCGTGTGCCGGGGCGTCCTGAACTGGGGATTGCGAGGTGCCGGGAGAGGACACCCCTCTGTCCTGCGCTTGTACCGCCCGCACGCCGAGCGTCGCCGCGCCGAGCAGAGCCACACCGAAACACGCCAGGATTCGCATGCCCTTATGACGTTCCGACTCGCCGGCCCGGTCTCCTTCGGGTAACGTACCCCATTCTGCACGAGCCGCGCCACCAGGGCGGCCAGGGCGGTCGACGATGCCCGAATTGCCCGATCTCGTTGTGTACATTGAGGCGTTGACCCAGCGAGCGGCCGGCCGCCGGCTCGACCGGCTTCGCATCGTGCGGCCCTTCGTGCTCCGGACCGTCGATCCCCCGGCGGTGTCGCTGGCAGGTCGCCGCCTGTCGGAAGTCCGCAGGATTGGCAAGCGCCTCGTGCTCGGCTTCGAGGAGTCCGGCGACAACGCCGCGTCACCTTGCCGTGAGCGCGAGTTGTTCGCCGCCCTCCATCTGATGATCGCGGGCCGCCTGCGCTGGCGCGACAAGGTGGCGGGCGCCGGCGGCGGCGAGCGGCCACCCGACGCACACACCCTCGATCGGACGCGGCCCGCAATGGCGTCGGTCCAGGCCGCGTTCGAGTTCGAGGACGGCACGTTGTACGTCACGGAAGCCGGCTCGACACGGCGCGCATCGATTCAGATCCTGCGGGCTGCCGATCTCGGTGCTCTCGATCAGGGCGGCGTCGAGCCGCTCGACGCGTCGCTCGACGCGTTTCGCGGCGCGCTGCTCAGGGAGCGTCACACGCTCAAGCGCGCCTTGACCGATCCACGCCTGTTCAGCGGGATCGGCCGCGCGTATTCGGACGAGATCCTGCACGCCGCGAGGCTGTCGCCGCTGAAGCTCACGAGCGCGCTGACCCACGCCGAGGTGGCCGCGCTGCGGGAGGCGACGCGGGCCACGCTCGCGTTGTGGATCGCGCGGCTTCGCGCGCAGGCGCGCGGCAGGTTTCCCGAGAAGGTCACGGCGTTCCGGCCGGAGATGGCCGTGCACGGGCGCTTCGGGCAGGCTTGTCCGGTCTGCGCCCGGCCCGTGCAGCGCATCGTCTACCGCGACACCGAGTGCAACTACTGCGCGGTGTGCCAGACCGGTGGACGCCTGCTGGCCGACCGCGCGCTCTCGCGGCTCCTGGGGGAGGACTGGCCCGGCTCACTCGACGATCTGCCGTGAGGGGGCGCCGCACGGACGGGCTTGCCTCCATCGAATCAACAGATGTAGATTTATCGATATGAAAAGCGCCTCGGCGCTCTACAGGCTCCTCGGCGACGACGCGCGCCTGCGGCTGCTGCGGGTCCTGGGGCGCGAGCGGCTCAACGTGACCGAGCTCACCCTGGTGCTGGGCCTGGCGCAGTCGGGCGTGTCGCGGCATCTGGGGCTGCTCAAGGACGGCGGGCTGGTCGTCGAGGAGAAGGACGCCGGCTACACGTACTACCGGCTGGCGCCAGCGCTCGGCGACCAGGACAAGCGCAGTCTGTGGCTGGCGCTCGAAGAACAGTTCGAGCGCGCCTCGGCCGACCCCGTGGTGCGGGCCGACGAGGCGCGCCTTCAGGAAGTGCTCCGGCTGCGGAAGGAGAATTTCGACACCCACGGCGCGGATCCGCGCGACGCCCGCCAGCTGGTGCCGGGCAGAAGTTGGGCCGCCTGGTCGCGGGCCCTCGGCCTGCTGCTGCCGCCGATCAGAGTGGCCGACCTCGGCTGCGGCGAAGGGTACCTGACGATCGAGGCGGCGCGCTGGGCCTCGCGCGTGCTGGCGATCGATCGGTCCGAAGCCGTTCTCGACAGAGCGCGCGCGCTCGGGCGCCGCCGGCGCGTGGCGAACGTCATCTGGAAGCGGGGCGACCTGGAGCGGCTGCCCATCCGCGACGAGGCCGTCGATGTGGCGCTGCTGTCCCAGGCGCTGCATCACGCGGCCAGCCCCTCGCGCGCGGTCGCTGAAGCGGTCCGCATCACCGTGCCCGGCGGCCGCGTGCTGGTGCTCGACCTCCGCGAGCACCACGAGGACTGGGTCCGAGCCAAGCTCGGCGACCGGCGGCTGGGATTCGGCGACGAGGAGCTTCGGCGGCTGCTCGTCGGCGCGGGGCTCTCGGACGTCAAGGTCGGCGTGGGCGCGCGCAAGTCGGGCGACCCGTTCACCGTGATCATCGCCTCGGGCACCAAGCCGCGTGCCGCCGCGGGAGAGGGAGGACGACGATCGATATCGCGGACGCGAGCACGGGACCAGTCGGCCTCCGCGTCCTCACGTCTTCGCAGCGGGAGGACCCACGATGCCGGCTGACGTGTCTCGACTCCACGATCTGCTCGCCCAGCGGATTCTCGTCCTCGACGGCGCGATGGGCACGATGATCCAGCGCTGGAAGCTGGGAGAGGCGGATTTCCGGGGCACGCGGTTCGCCGACGCCACGCGGGACCTGAAGGGCAACAGCGACGTGCTCGTGCTGACGCGCCCGGATGTCATCACGGCCATCCATCACGCCTATCTCGAGGCCGGAAGCGACATCATCGAGACGAACACCTTCAGCAGCAATGCCGTCGCACAGGCGGACTACGGGCTCGAGGCGCAGGTGTACGACCTGAACCGCGAAGGCGCCGGGCTCGCCCGCGCGGCGGCCGACGAGTGGATGGCCCGCCAGCCCGATCGGCCTCGCTTCGTCGCCGGATCGATGGGCCCGACGAACCGGATCCTGTCGATGTCGCCAGACGTCAACAACCCGGCGTTCCGCAACCTGACCTTCGACCAGCTGCGGGACACCTACAAGGAGCAGGTGCGGGGACTCATCGATGGCGGCGCCGATCTGCTGCTCCTCGAGACGATCGTCGACACGCTCAACGCCAAGGCCGCCGTCGTGGCGATCGAAGAGGTGTTCGACGAGACCCGCGTGCGCCTCCCGTTGATGATCTCCGTGACGGTCACCGATCGCAGCGGCCGCACGCTCTCGGGCCAGACCATCGACGCGTTCTGGGTGTCGATCCGCCACGCACGGCCCTTCAGCGTGGGCGTGAACTGCGCGCTTGGCGCGCGCGACATGCGCCCGTACGTCGAGGAGCTCGCCCGCGCCGCGGGGTGCTACATCAGCTGCTATCCCAACGCCGGACTGCCCAACACGTTCGGGGAGTACGACGAGCGCCCGGCGGACACGGCGGGCGCGCTTGCCGACTTTGCCGCAAGCGGCCTGGTAAACATCGTCGGCGGCTGCTGCGGCACCACGCCCGATCACATCAGGGCGATCGCCGAAGCCGTCCGGAATCTGCCGCCAAGGCGCCTCACCGAACGCCCCTCCGTGGACCGTTTCACGCAGCTGGCCGGACTCGAGACGCTGACGATCCGCCCCGACAGCAACTTCCAGATGATCGGCGAGCGCACCAACGTCACCGGCTCGGCCCGCTTCGCGCGTCTGATCAAGGCCGGCAGCTACGCCGAGGCGGCGGCGGTGGCCGTCGAGCAGGTGCGCAACGGCGCCAACCTCATCGACATCAACATGGACGAGGCGATGCTCGACTCCGAGCGCGCGATGGCGACCTTCCTGCGGCTGATCGCGACGGAGCCGGAAATCGCGCGCGTCCCGTTCATGATCGACAGCTCGAAGTGGTCGGTCATCGAGGCGGGCCTCAAGTGCGTGCAGGGCAAGCCCCTCGTCAACTCAATCAGCCTCAAGGAGGGCGAGGCCGACTTTCTGCACAAGGCGCGCCTGGCCAGGCGTTACGGTGCCGGGGTCGTCGTGATGGCGTTCGACGAAACCGGGCAGGCGGATACCGTCCGGCGCAAAGTCGACATCTGCCAGCGCGCCTACAGGCTGCTCACCGGGACGGTCGGGTTCGATCCGCTCGACGTCATCTTCGATCCGAACATTCTCGCGATCGGTACCGGCCTGGAGGAGCACAACGAGTACGCCATCAACTTCATCGAGGCGACGCGCATCATCAAGG
>CAZCEL010000293.1:0-6570 GCA_964497175.1 uncultured Bifidobacteriaceae bacterium | reverse complement strand
GCGTCAGATGTGTATAAGAGACAGCGTCTATTGTTCGTGGAGCGTCCTGAGGCGGCGTTCTCTGACGGCGGCAGATGTTCAGGTACAGACGAACCCGCTCGTGAAGCTCTTTTTCTTCAGGATAGAGCCGCAGCACGGATTCGAGCAGTTCGATGGCCGACGGGTAATCGTGGCGCTGCAGAGCCTCGACTCCGCGCTCGTAGACCGCCACGGCTTCAAGATACGTCGACCGTCTTTGAGGCGGCGAGGATCGGCGCGAGGCCGGCGCTGAAACAGCCGGCGAGACCGCCGGAGGTGGCCCAGGACGGACCGTAGCCGGCGGCCGAGACGGCCGCGCCTTCGACTTGCGCTTCAGCCGCTGTTTTGCCATGAGCGGGCGCACCGAGGTGGTGGAGAGCGGTCCGTCCAGTCCGAGGAAGCCGGCGAGAAAGTATCAAAAGAGCGTGGACGAGGTCAAGGCGCCTAGGAGATGAGCCACCAGTTCATTGGTCAATTGACACACGATTCTTGTGCTTTTCGATCAGTGCGTACACCTCTCTTGACCTTCTCCGGTAACGTCTGGCCAGTTCGGTGATCGCTTTGCGCCTCGACATCCCGCCATATTCTGTCATTCGATAGAATAAATTGGCTACCTCGTCTGGATTCGGATCGCTTGCCGGCTCTTTATTGGTCATTACACCAATATCTGCCACGACTGTATACTCTCCTCTGGCCGCAGACACTTGTTTAAGGACGTCCGATATAGGTCCTTTGACAAATGTCTCGTGCATTTTGGTCATCTCTCTTGCGACCATCACCTCACAATCGCCGGTGGACGCCTGGAGGTCATTCAGGGTGGCCAGGATTCTGTGAGGTGCTTCGAAGAACACAACGGCTCTTCCAGCGCACCTCACAGCCTCAAACCATAAAGATCGGTCTTTAGACCGAACAGGGGGGAATCCCATGAACGTAAACGTGTCTGCATCGAATCCTGACACGGAAAGGGCGGCCAGGATCGCGCTGGGCCCTGGAATGGGCACCACCGCAATGCCCCGAGTTCGGACGGCCTGAACGAAGCGGCGTCCGGGGTCGGCGAGCGTCGGCGTGCCGGCGTCACACACGAGGGCGATGGCCTCGCCGGCCTCGAGTCGCGCGAGAAATAGCGACGTCTTGGCGCGCTCGTTGTGTTCGTGAAGGCTCGATGTCGGTGTCTGGATCGCGTACCGCGCGAGCAGATGGCGCGTTCGTCTCGTGTCCTCCGCCGCGATGACCGAAACCTCGCGAAGAACGCGGAGCGCGCGCGCGGAAATGTCGTCGAGGTTGCCGATCGGGGTGGCGACCACGAACAGCGTGCCGCGCATGAAGGACGGGAACTTATTGTAACATTTGACCATCTGCTCGGCCGGTCATTGGGGAATTCACCAGGCAGATGACCAGACGACCCGCTGAGCGTAAGCCCAAATGATCCGATGTCCGAACCGCTATCCCATTTCGTGGACGACCTGCTCGGGTTTCTCTACGAGACGCATCCCACTTACGCGACCCTGGACGGCGTCCACGCCCATGACGATCTGCTCGAAGACCTCAGCCGTCAAAGCATCGATCATGAGGCACGGGCCCTTTCGGGCTACTTGCGCCGGCTCGACGAAATCCATCGCGATGGCTTGACCGCCACCGAAGCGCTCGAGCATCAGTTCCTGGCTGCGCACCTCAGGGGCCGCATGTTCGACCTCGAGGAAACGCGAAGCTGGGAAAAGAACCCCCAAGTGTATGCCGACCTTCTGGCCTCGAGCCTGGCTGGTCAGGCGCTGTTCACGCACGCACCTGCGGCGGAGCGGGCGCGCCGCACGCTGTCGAAGCTCCGGCAGACGCCCAGACTGATTCAGGCCGCCCGCGACAACGTCAAGGATCCGCCAGGCATCTTCGTCAAGATCGGTCTCGAGACGATGCGCGGGGCGCTCAGATTCATCGACGATGACCTGCCGCGCGCGTTCGCCAGCGTAGACGATCTGCACCTGCTCGGCGACCTCGCGGACGCGCAGCAGGAGGCCGCCGACGCCGTGGGCTCGTACATCGGGTATCTGGAAGAGACGCTCGCGCCGCGTGCCCATGCCTCGTTTCGTCTCGGCCGCGACAAGTTCGAGCAGAAAGTGAGGCTCGAAGAGGGCATTGCCCTGCCGGTTGACCGGCTACTGGCCATCGCGACGCGTGAGCTGAAGGCCACGCAGGAAGCCTTCAGGACGCTTGCCAGCCGGATGAACGGAGGAGATCCCCTGGCGGTCTGGACGCGGACAAAGTCCCAGCATCCCGCGCCAGGCGAGCTCGTGGACGTCGGGCGCCGTCAGCTCGACGAGCTCAAGACGTTTCTCGATCGCCAGGCGATCGTAACGGTTCCCGCGGGAGAGCCGGTGATGGTGGCGCCGACTCCCGAGTTCTATCGCTGGTCGTTCGCCAGCATGTGGACGCCTGGTCCCTTCGAGAGCAAGCCCGCGCAGGCCTACTACTACCTCACCGACGTGGATCCCTCATGGCCCGCCGAGCGCCAGCAGGAATATCTGCGGGACTACAACTATCCGACGCTATGGTCGATTTCGATTCACGAGGTCTATCCCGGTCACTTCCTCCACTACCAGCACCTGCGCCGGGTCGCATCGAAGGCGCGGAAGTCGATCTTCTTCGCGCCCGCGTCATTTGTCGAGGGGTGGGCGCACTACTGCGAGCAGATGATGATGGAGGCGGGTTTTCTCGGGCAGGATCACGGCGTGCGGCTGGGCCAGCTCGCCGAAGCCCTGATCCGTCTCGTCCGCTTCATCGTCTCAATCAAGCTGCATGCCGAGGACTGGTCCGTGGAACAGGCCGTCAGGCTCTTCCGCGAAGAAGCCTATCTGGAGGAATCGAGCGCACGGCGGGAGGCCGAACGCGGCACCTTCGATCCGACGTACCTCGTGTACGCCGTAGGGAAGATGGCGCTGCTCAAGCTGCGACAGGACTGCAAGCAGCAGGCTGGCAAGGCCTTCTCGCTGCGCGCCTTCCACGACACACTGCTCGCCAACGGCACGGCGCCCTTCTGGCTGCATCGCAAGCTGATGCTGGGCGCCGACAGCGGCGACGTGATCGAGTAGGGATTCCCGGTGCCTCTCTACGAATACGAGTGCGACCGTTGCGGGCATCGCTTCGAGGCGATCCAGAAGTTTTCCGATCCTCTGATCGAAACGTGCCCCAAGTGTGAAGGCCCCGTACGCAAGCTGGTGGCGTCCCCGGCGTTTCAGTTCAAGGGCAGCGGGTGGTACATCACCGACTACGCGAGAAAGGAACAGGGGGACGGCAAGAAGCCCGAGGCAGGTGCATCCGACGTTGGAGCGGGGGACAAAGCAGCTGAGAAAGCCGGCGAGAAGGCCGCGGACAAACCCGGGGCGACCAAGGAGACCAAGGACAAACCCGCGGGCTCCGGTGGATCCGCTTCGGACGGATCCTCGGGCCCGGCGGCCAAAACGTCGTGACGGAGGCCGCCACCGTATGCATCGGGTTCACGAGCTCCTGCCAGCCGGCGTCCGCAGACCAATCGAGGCGAGATAGGCAGAAAAATCCTCCGCCAGGTCTTCCCGGCGGAGCGCAAAGTACACCACTGCCTTCAGGAAGCCGAGCTTGTTTCCCGTGTCGTGCCGGACGCCCTGCACTTCGCAGGCGTAGATCGGCCGTGTCTTGAGCAGCGCGCGAAGCCCGTTGGTCAGCTGAATCTCGCCGGTCCGGTCGCTCCTGGTGGCAGCGAGCGCCGGGAAGATGTCAGGCGTGAGGACATAGCGGCCGATGATCGCGAGATCGGAGGGCGCCTCGTGGCGCGCCGGTTTCTCGACCAGATCGAGCACCCGGTGGACGCCCTCGCCGAGATCGCCGGCGGTACCGGTGGCGATCACGCCATAGCTCGAGATCGCCTCGCCCGCGATCCGTTCGACCGCCAGCACGGGCCCGCCCACGCGCTCGAATACGTCGATCATCTGGCGAACTGCCGGCGGATTGGCGTCGATCACATCGTCGGCCAGGATGACCGCGAACGGTTCGTTGCCCACCAGCGCCTGCGCCACCAGCACGGCGTGGCCGAGGCCGAGCGGCTCGCCCTGCCGGACGTAGGCGAAGTTGATCAGGTTGGAGATCTTGCGGATTTCCTCGAGTTGTTCCTGTTTGCCCCTGGCCTCGAGGAAGGACTCGAGCTCGACCGAGACGTCGAAGTGGTCCTCGATCGCGTTCTTGCCGCGGCCGGTCACGAGGATGATGTTGTCGATCCCGGAGGCGACGGCCTCCTCGACGCCGTACTGGATGATGGGCTTGTCGACGAGCGGCAGCATCTCCTTCGGCTGTGCTTTTGTCGCCGGCAGGAACCGGGTGCCGAGGCCCGCGACCGGAAACACGGCTTTGCGCACCGAACGGGTCACGCGGGCATCGTAGCAGATGGTCTGCGGCGAGGCGAAATATACTCATCGGCATGCTCGATCCGATTTACGTCCGCGACCACATGGATCTGGTGCGCGAGGGGCTGCGCAACCGGGGCATGGACCCGGGGAAGGCGCTCGAGGAGCTGGCGGCGCTCGAGTCCGTCCGGCGGCGCGTCATCCCCGAGCGCGAAGGGCTGAAGCGCCAGCAGAACACGTCGAGCGACGAGATTGCGCGGGCCAAGCGTCAGGGTGTCGACACGGAACCCATCCAGGAGGCCAATCGCCAGCGCGCGCAGCAGATCAGGCAGCTCTCCGTCCAGCTCGACGCCATCGAGCACCAGCGGACCGAGGCGCTGCTCGTCCTGCCCAACCTCCCGCACTCGACGGTGCCCGTTGGCGGCGGGTCGGCCGACAACGTGGAGGTGCGTCGGCACGGGGAGCCGCGCGTCTTCGACTTCGAGCCCCGGGCACACTGGGATCTGGGCCCTGCGCTCGGCATTGTCGACTTCGAGCGCGCGGCACGAATCTCGGGCGCCCGGTTTGCCGTGCTGAGCGGCGCCGGCGCCCGCCTCGAGCGCGCGCTGATCAACTTCATGCTCGATCTCCACACGCGCGAGCACGGATACCGCGAGGTGGAGCCGCCGTTTCTCGTCAACGCCGCCGCGCTCGTGGGCACCGGCAACCTGCCGAAGTTCGAGGCCGATCTGTTCAAGATCGCCGGCGACTGGGACCTGTATCTGGTGCCGACGGCCGAGGTGCCTCTGACAAACCTGCACCGCGGCGAGATTCTCGACGGGCGAGAGCTCCCCATCCGCTACACGGCCTATACACCCTGCTTCCGCAGCGAGGCCGGGTCGCACGGGCAGGACGTGCGAGGGCTCATCCGGCAGCATCAGTTCGACAAGGTCGAGCTCGTGAAGCTCACGACGCCCGAGCGGTCGCACGCCGAGCTCGACTCGCTCACCGCCGACGCGGAAGAGGTGCTCGACCGGCTCGAGCTTCCATACCGCCGCGTCGTCCTGTGCACCGGTGACCTGGGGTTTGCGTCCGCCAAGACCTACGACCTCGAGGTGTGGCTGCCGAGCCAGAAGACGTACAGAGAGATCTCGTCGTGCAGCAACACGGAAGCGTTTCAGGCCCGCCGCGCGAACATCAAGTTCCGGCCCGGCGGCACGGGCAAGGCGGAGTTCGTGCACACGCTGAATGGGTCCGGCCTGGCGGTGGGCCGTACCCTGATCGCGATTCTCGAGAACTACCAGCAGAAGGACGGGTCGGTGGCCATACCGCCCGCGCTCAGACCTTACATGGACGATGCGGTGGACATACGACGGAGCGAAGGGCCCGCGCAGCGATCTGATACGATGAAGCCGTGACGAACTTCTGCGAACATTGCCAGGGGCAGCGCTTCGATCGGGCCAGAGTGCTCCGCGCCTTGCGACGAGTCCGGGAAGAGCTGCGTCTGAAGGGCGCGGCCGGCGACGCCGAGGAGGCCATCGTGCTGGCCCTCAGGACCGTGACCGCGATGGAGATCCCGCACCTCGAGGTGGAGGAGGAGGAAAGCGAGGTCGTCCACTGAAGCGGCGGCCAGTGCTGGGCAGGGGTATCGTCGTTCGCCCGCGGGGACCTGCGGATCGTGGACACGTCGGAAATCAGCTACCGCGTCGCCGATTTTCTGAGGCAGCACGCGCCCTTTCAGGCCGCCGAGATGAGCGACCTGCTGGCGATGGCCGCGCGCGGCCGCGTGCGATTTCACGAACGCAACGACTACGTCCTGTGGCAGGGCGAGCCGCACCGCGCGCACGTGTTCGTGATCCAGCAGGGGACGGTCTCGCTCTGGGACGAAACGGGCGGCACCTCGCAGTTGCGCGATATCCGAGGCGCCGGCGACATGCTGGGCATCGAGCGCTACACGGGCGCCCGGTCCTGCCTTCACACCGCGCGCTCGGAGACCGATCTCGTCCTGTACGCCTTTCCCGCTGACGATTTCGAGACCTGCGTACTCAAGTATCCGCAGGCGGTCCAGTACGTCGAGGCTGAGGGCCGATCGACTCCCGACTATCAGCCCGTCGACGGCCGTCGTGGCCTTGAGCACGGGTTTCTGCACGATCTCGTCGGACAGCGACCACTCGTGACCTGCCGACTTGCAGACCCTCTCGGTGAT
>CAZCEL010000292.1:0-6573 GCA_964497175.1 uncultured Bifidobacteriaceae bacterium | reverse complement strand
GACGCCATGGCGTCCGAGCGGGAACGGTTGATTAACAACGGCTTAGCAGCTTATTCCTCCTGGCACCGCATTTGCCCCTTCCAGTGCGGCGACAACCAGACCGGCAGGAGCCGGACACTTGAAGGGTCGCCGCACAGCGGAGGTGCCAGATGACCGGAAAACCGTTCCTGCTCTTGGCCGCACTCGTCTTCTCGGCAAGCGCGGCGATGGCCGCGCCTCGCGACGCGAACGATCTCCGCATTGCCTACGACGTCGCACAGGCCGTCAACCAGTACGCCTACTTCTCGATCTTCGACGACGTGAACGTCGAGGTGGAGAAGGGCGCGGTGACGCTCACCGGCAAGGTGACAATGCCCTACAAGCGGGACGAGATCGTGAAGCGCGCCGCGGCCGTTGACAGTGTCAGGAGCGTGCGAAACAAGATCACGGTCCTGCCCGCGTCCCTCTGGGACGATCAGGTGAGGTACCGGGCGGCGCGGGCGATCTACGGCAACGCGGGGCTTGCCAACTACGGGTTAGGCGCCCATCCGTCGATCCATGTCATCGTCGAGCGCGGACGCGTCACGCTTACTGGAGTGGTCAACAGCAACGTGGACCGCATGTTGGCACGCTCGCTGGTGGACCATCTGGGCGCGCTGTCGGTCACGAACAATCTGAAGACTGTCGCCGAGATTCGTGACGCCGACGAGTCCTAGGTCCGACGGCCCCCGGCGTCTGACGATTGGCCTCGAGGCCGGCGCCACCGTGTCGGCACTGGCCTACGAGGCCTTCGACCCGCAGTTCCACGCCACACTGGTTCTTGCTCACGGAGCTGGCGCCGGCCAGTTCAGCCCGTTCATGACCTCCTTCGCAACGGCCCTCTCAGCCCTCGGCCTTGACACCGTTACGTTCAACTTTCTGTACACCGAGCGGGGGCGCCGTGTCCCCGATCGCAGGCCTTCACTCGAGGCCTGCTACCGGGCGGTCGTGAGGGCTGTTCGGAACGAAATCGAGAGCGCCGCCCGTTGTCTCTTTATCGGCGGCAAGTCGATGGGAGGACGGATCGCCACGTACCTGGCGACCGACTCCACGCTGGTCCTCGCCGGCGTCGTTCTGCTTGGGTATCCGCTGCACCCGCCCGGGAGACCCGGAGAGCGGCGAGACAGCCATCTGCCCGACGTCCGCGTTCCAATGCTGTTCGTTCAGGGCAGCAACGACGCCTTCGGGACCCCTGCAGAGCTTGAGCCCGCGCTCGCTACGCTCTCCCCGGCGGCGACGCTTCACGTGGTCGAAGGAGGCGACCATTCGTTCAAGGTACCGAGGGCCGGGCCGACGAAGCAGGAGGCCGTGTATGCGGACGTGCAGCGAACCGTTGCAGGATGGACTGGCCGGGTCAGCCGAGCTCGGCAAGAAGCTCGGCTGCCTTCCGCCTGACGGCATCGCTCCACTCGTGGCCGCCGTCGAAGGACACGGGTCGCACCTCGACGCCCGCGCGCTCGAGCCGGGCCCTGTCGGCCTCGAACCGATCGGCCGAATACCGCTCGTCATGCGTGCCCCGCCCAAGGATCACGAGAGGGACGGAGGCCAGTGCCATCTGATCGAGATCCGGAGGCACGTCGCCCCCGGCCACGACCACCGCTGACGCGCGCCTGGGGCCGAGGCAGGCCGCGCGAAAGGCCATGGCCGCACCTTGCGAGAACCCAGCCAGCACGAGCCTGTCGGTGGTGGGCCACACACGTCGGACCTCGTCGATGACCGCGGCAACGTACGTCACGTTGTCGGAGATCATCAGGTCGCGATCCTGACGCGTCATCCAGCTCGAGACCACGGCGTCGCTACCTCGGCGATAGAAGCGGTGGAGTCCCTGAATCGATACGATCAGCCAGCGGCTGGACCCGGGAATCGCGCTGAGCCGCGCCAGGTGGGTCTCGGCGTCTTCGGCGTACCCGTGAAATCCGACGAGCACCGGTGCGCTGCCGTGGGCTGGAGAGGGAGATTCGATCAGGTATCGCCCGTGGACTGTTGCGGCAACGGTGCGGGCGCTCTGCCCGGCGTCGGTGGACGGTCGAGAAGTCAAGATGTTGTTTCTGGGGGATGTTCTGGAGCGCCGAGCGAGTGCGCGGTGATCAGGAGATCGTCGACGGTGCGCCCGCCGACGAGATGTTGCCGAATGATGCGCTCGAGCGCCATCGGGTCACAGCCCCCGTACCAGGCGCCATCGGGATAGACGAGCGCGATGGGGCCGCCCTCGCAGATTCTCAGACAGTTGGCCTTGGTTCGAAGGATACCGCCCTGCTCGGACAGACCCAGTTCCTTGAGGCGTCGCTTGAGGTACTCCCAGGCCGCCAGACCACGTTCCTTCTCGCAGCACTTCGGCGTGGTCTGATCGCAGCACAGGATGATGTGCCGCCGCGCTGCGGGAACGCCAATGGTCTCTGCGACCTCTCGTTGCGAAGCCCTGCTCATGTCATCTGGCCGTTGGGCGACTGTACCACGCGTGCTAGCCGAACGCCTCTGGCGTCCAATCGAGCCCCAGCTCGCTGGGCGGCGCCATGTATCCGACGAGGGCCGAGGCGGCCACCACCGCCGGACTGGCGAGGTAGCCTTCTCCCCCGACGCCCATTCGATTCTGCCAGTTGCGATTGAACGTCGTGATGGCGCGCTCTCCTCGTCCGAGCGCGTCTGGTCCCTGACCGAAGCACGGACCGCACCACGATTGTCGGATCCGGCCGCCAGCGGCCCTCAACGTGGCGGCTATCGACTGGCCGCCGAGGCGCGCATCGGGGCGCTCTATCTGGCGCGCCACAGCGCCCGAGCCCGGGAAGATCAGCAACGGGCGTGCGGCCGCCGTCGCTCCCTGGCGCCGTGCGGCGCGAAGTACGAGCGCCGCGCTCAGCAGATCGTCGTAGCTGCCGTTGGTGCACGACCCGATCATCGCCTTGTCGAACGTCAGACGCTCGCGGGCGATCTCCTCGGCTGGAAAGGCGTTGCCCGGACTGAACGGCCTGGCGATCATCGGCACGACGGAGGTCAGATCGAGGGTTTCGTCGACGGCGTACACGGCGTTCGCGCCAGGCGTGTAGAGCGGGTACGGCAGTTCTGTGATTCCCTTCGAGCGATACCACGCGCTCGTGATGTCGTCGGGAGCGAAGATGCCGTTGAGCGCCTCGGCCTCGGCCATCATGTTCGCGATGGTGTTGCGATAGGCGACCGGGAGCTGCCGATCCTGGTCGACGAGCTCGACCGACATCCCCTGGGCCTGCTGGGCACCCCAGCGCCGGAGCAATTCCAGCACGATGTCCTTGCCGCTGACCCAGGGCTGCAGGCGTCCCCGAAAGACGACGCGCCTGGCCCGCGGGACGGTGAGATAGACATATCCGGTCGACCAGCCGAATCCGAGTGTCGTGGACCCGACGCCGACGCCGACCGCTCCGTACGCTCCGTAGGCGCGGCTGTGGGAGTCTGCGCCGGGAATCAGCTGCCCGGGGAGCACCAACCCCTGCTCCGGAAAGTAGAAATGAAAGATCCCGTCGCCCGGCATGGCGTAATACGGCTTCTCGATGCCGTGGCGCCGGGCGAAGGACCGGCCGATGCTCGTCTGCTTCTCGTCGTCTTCGCGGCCGGTGAAGACGAAGTGATCGTTGGCGATGGCGGCTTGGCGCGGAAAGACGACGTCGCCGCCGGTGATGGCGTTGAACGTGTGGATGGCGAAGGGCGCTGTTCCGTCAGACGCGGGAAGAAGATCAGCGTACAGCCGGAGCGTCGCCCCGGGCCTCACCTCGGCGTGTCTGTCCACCCGGTGCGCCCACACGATCTGCTCGGTCGAAGTCATCGAATGGGCACGATCCGGATCGGGCCATTCGATCTCAGCCGGCAGGTCGAGCGAGGCGCGGAGCTCGCGGCGGCCCGTCGCCACGATGCCTCCGCTGCGACGTATTTCGTCTTCCTTCGGCGTCAGCGGCAGGGGCTCGTAGCTCTTGTGCTGCGTCTCGTTGCAGAGCAGGCGCGACCGGGGATCGAAGCTGAACTCGTCGCCGTCGCGCGCGTCAGCGACGGCGACGGGACTCTCGACGACGGCCAGCCCCAGGTTGAGCGCATTGCGGCGGAAGATGTCGCCCATGTTGCGACCACAGACGACCACCAGCTCGCGTCCCGCTTCTTCCGCGATGCCTTTGAGCCCGGCCGGACTCATCTCGCGCGACGAACCGATGGCGAACCGGTCGCCGGCGACCAGAAAGGTGTCGCCCCGGTGGACACGCTCGCGAAAATCCGGAATCAGGTACCGGAAGGCCCCTTCCTTCCACCGTTGGTCCAGGGTGTCGAGGCTCTCGGACACGCAGTCGGCCGCCGGTGTGATCTGGTCGGTATCAATGGCGTCGAGCTTTTTCTTCCGGCCGGGTATTTTCTGATCCCACACGATCAGGGCACGCCCGCGAATGCGGGCGCCGGAAGCTCCCCATTGCGGGGGGGGCGAGGGATCCGGAAGCGATTCGACCGTGACGCCCGGCTTGAACCGGGCGGGCGTCAGCCGGTGCATACTGACTTCATATCACAGCCAACCGGAGAAGGCTGGTATGATGGGGCGGTCGCGCGTGCGACGTGAGGAGGTCATGCAGGAGTTCAAGGTTCCGCCCCTGGGCGCGTTCAGACACCAGCCGCTCCGCGCCTCCTCATCGGAAGCGATCACCAACAACGTCAGGGTCGAAGTGGAATCGCACTACGCTCCCGAGCAGTCCCAGCCCTTCCACTGCCAGTGGTTCTTCCATTACACGGTCCGGATCACCAACGAGGGCGACGACACGGTGCAGCTGCTCAGCCGCCACTGGATCGTCACCGATGAGCGGGGCCACACCGAGGAGTTCAAGGGGCCGGGTGTGGTCGGCGAGCAGCCCGTGCTCGCTCCGGGCGAAACGTTTCAGTACACGTCAGGCTGCCCGCTGCGAACCTCGTCCGGGGTCATGCACGGCACGTATCAGATGGTCACCGCGGACGGCGATCATTTCGACGTCGAGATTGCTCCTTTCGCCCTCCACGAACCCTACACCGTTCACTGAAGCGCTCGAGCAGTCGGGTGGATTATCGAATGACCCGATCGAGGGCGGCATGACGCGTCGCGACGTACTCCTCGACGAGGCGCTCGAATCTGTCGGCAAGCTCCTCGGGCGTGCCGCGCAGCGTGGCGACGTGTTCGCCGTCAATGTAGATAGGACAGTTGGGCGCCTCGCCAGTACCCGGCAGGCTGATGCCGATGCTGGCAGCCCGGGATTCCCCCGGGCCGTTGACGACGCAGCCCATCACGGCGAGGGTCATTGACTCCACGCCCTCGTAGTTGGCTTTCCATTCGGGCATCCGTCCTCGAACGTACGCTTGAATCCGCTGCGCCAGCTCCTGGAAGGTCGAGCTGGTAGTCCGGCCGCAGCCCGGACACGCCGTGACGCTGGGAGAGAACGATCGGAGCCCGAGCGACTGCAGCAGCTCGCATGCCGCGTACACTTCCTCGCGGCGGTCGCCGCGCGGCCCCGGCGTCAGAGACACGCGGATGGTGTCGCCGATCCCTTCGTTGAGGAGCACGCCCATGGCGGCCGACGACCACACGAGCCCCTTGGTCCCCATGCCGGCTTCCGTGAGGCCGAGGTGGAGGGCCTGATCGGTCTGGGCCGCCAGCGTGCGATAGATCGCAATCAGATCCCTGGGTCGCGACGTCTTGCACGAAATGATGATCTGGTCCTTGCGAAGGCCGCTGTCAATGGCCAGCGAGGTCGATTCGACCGCCGACCGCACCATGCACTCGTTGATGATCTCCTCAGAGGTCCGGCCGAGATTGCGGTCCGTGTTCTCCTGCATCTTCTCGACGACCAGTTCCTGATTGAGCGAGCCGGCGTTGACGCCAATCCGCACCGGTCGGTCGTGATCCACGGCCACCTTGCAGATCGTTGCGAACCGCTCGTCCCGTCTCCGGCCGGTGCCCACGTTGCCCGGATTGATTCGGTACTTGTCCAGCGCCTCGGCGCAGCCGGGGAACTTCGTGAGGAGCAGATGCCCGTTGTAGTGGAAGTCGCCGATGAGGGGGATGGTACAGCCGGCATCGATCATCCGGCGCTTGATCTCGGGGACCGCCGCGGCCGCGTCCGGCGTGTTGACCGTGACGCGGACCATCTCGGAGCCCGCCTCGGCGAGCTCCACCGTTTGCGCCGCCGTCGCGCGGGCATCGGCCGTGTCGGTCAGCGTCATCGACTGCACGACGATCGGCGCTCCGCCGCCGACCTGAACGCGTCCAACCTTGACGCCGACGGTCCTGTGGAGTCTGAGCGTTGGCATTGTGGTCGCCTGAACGGCCTCGCGCCGAGAGGGCCGTCCGCCATGATAGCATCGACGCCGACTGCTCACCCGTCGACGCGCCGCCGGCACGCCGGCCGATTACAATGACGCTATGAACACCATTGACTGGCCGCCACCTCGCTCGGGCCGACGGACCGGTGGAGTGTTCGTCGTCGCGGCTCTCATCGCGATTCTGCTGGGCGCCAGCGCGACGCTGTCCTTCTACGTTGACTCCCTCTGGTTCGGATCGCTCGGCTTCGCCGACGTCTTCTGGAC
>CAZCEL010000291.1:0-6602 GCA_964497175.1 uncultured Bifidobacteriaceae bacterium | reverse complement strand
CCATCGGGGGACCATCCCATGACGTGGTTCCGGCTGGCGTGCTCGACAACGAGAGACTCCCGGCTGCCATCGGTCGCCATCAAGAACACGTGGCGTTCGTCGCTCGTGTCATCGACGGACAGGTCGTACGCGACGAACCGCCCGTCGGCCGAAAACACGATTCTCGAGGGCTGACTCCAACCCACGGACTTGAGTACCCGCACGGCGCGATCCTCGGTGGCAACGAGCGCGACCTGGCCGGTCCTGTCCTGGCGCATCATCAGCGCGGCGATCCATTTCCCGTCAGGCGACCAGTCGTACGGCCGGATGCTGCGGATGTCTTCCGGCTCGAAGAGCCGCCGAAACTGTGGCACAGCTGTGCCCTGGAGGTCTGCCACACGCAGCTCGGCACGTGAAAGGCCTTCCGGGCTGTGCCCGTAGGCGATTTGCCTGCCATCCCTCGAGATGGTGGAGTAATCCGACCAGCCGTGGCTGAGCCGTCGATTGGTACCAGCCTCCAAGTCGCGAAGCATCAAATTGCCGTTGTTCCAGTCGATGAACGACAAGAAGCGGCCGTCCGGCGAGACGGTCCCGAAACCATCCGCGTCTGGTCCCGGCCACACGACGCGGTCGCCCTTCACCACCGCCTGGCGGGCCGGCACAGCCTGTGCCCCGAGGCGGGCCCTGGCCAGCGTCACCGCTTCTCGCTGGTCCGCGTAATCGCGCAGCACCTGCTCGTAGATCCGCCTGGCTTCGTCATTGCCCAGCTTCTGGTAACACTCCGCCATGCGGACGAGGGCTTGCGCCGCAAGCGCGCGATTGGACTCGGCGCCGGCGAGGATCTGCCGATAGGTTTCGATGGCGCCCCTCAGGTCGCCGTCGACCGTGGCCTTGTGCTGCGCGGTCGCGAGCAGCTTTTCGATCTGCACGGCGTCCTGCTGTGCGCGAGCTGGCTGCACTGCGAGCGCGATCGCCGCGATGAACACGAGAGAACGTCTGGTCATGGTGTCGCTCCTCGACCGAAAGACTACCGATCGCCCTTCCGAACACTGGCATGTCCAGGTCAGATTTCCGTCAGATCTCAGCCGTCAAAGCGGTACCCGAGGCCACGCACGTTGACGAGATATCTCGGGTCGGCCGCATCCGGCTCGATCTTCCGGCGCAGGCTGCCGATGTGGTTGTCCACCACGCGGTCCGAAACGAACGTGTTGGGCCCCCACGCGTCAGTGATGAGCTGCTCGCGCGTGAGGATGCGTCCGCGCGCCCGCACGAACACCTGTAGGACCCTGAACTCCAGCGGCGTCAGGGGAATCGTCTGGTCGCCGCGTCGGATCTCCCCTCGGCCGAAGTCGACCTGGATGTCGCCAATGGTGACGACCGGCGGCGCCGCCCCCGCCTGGCTCCGGCGCAGCAGTGCCGCAATGCGGGCGCGCAGCTCGCGGACGCCGAACGGCTTGGTTACGTAGTCATCCGCGCCAGCCTCGAGGCCGAGCACTTTTTCCGCCTCCTGCGCGCGGGCCGTGAGCATCAGGATCGGTGTCCGCACGCCGCTCCGCCTCAGTTCCCGGCAGACTTCGAATCCGTCTTTCCCTGGCAGCATGACGTCGAGCAGGATGGCGTCGAACGCGGCCTCACGCGCTCGCTTGGCCGCGGCTAGACCGTCCTGGAGCACCTCGACCTGGTAGCCTTCGAGCGTCAGGTCGTCCTCGAGAGCCAGCGCGATGCCAGGCTCGTCTTCGACGATGAGAATGCGGGGGTGACCACCTACAGAGGGCAATGTCTCGCTCATGACTCGGCGCCTCAGCAGTCGGATCCGGCTTCAGCCGGATTGAGTGTGCCTTTGACGCCTGGTGGGAAGCATGTTCGAAGCTAGGTCTCATGGCTCAGCGGCAGCAGCACGCTGAACGTGCTGCCGCGGCCCGGCTCGCTGTCGAGACGAACCTCGCCGCCGTGGGCGGCCACGATCTGGCGCACCATGGACAGGCCAACGCCCGTGCCCTTGACATTCGCGGCCATCGCCGCTCGGCCCCTGACGAACTTTCGGAAGATGGCCTCCTGCTCGGCGCGCGGGATGCCGGGCCCGTGATCGACGATGGAGATGGCGGCTAAGTCCTGCTCGGCCCTCAGGTCGACCGAAACGGTCGCGTCGCGGGGCGAGTACTTGAGGGCGTTGTCGATGAGATTGCGAAGCGCCACCGCGAGCGCGCTTTCGTCGGCCCGAACCCGAGGGCCGCTCGGTGGCGCGCTCATCGCGATCTGCTGCCCGGCGGCCCGCGCTTGCGGCTCGAGGTCGGTGACGATCCCCCGCACGAGCGCGGCAGCATCGACCTCCGAGAAGAGGTACCGTTCCGCACCCGCTTCCATCTTGCCGAAATTGAGGAGCGTCTCCACCAGGCGCTGGAGGCGCGCCGCCTCGGCGGCGAGCACACCGTAGTAGGTCCGCCTGCGATCCTCGTGCTGGAGCCGGCCCATCTGGAGCATCTCGGCCATCTGCCGGATCGTCGTCAGTGGCGACCTGAACTCGTGGGAGACGGCCGCGACGAAGTCCGACTGGAGGCGCGCCACTTCCGACTCGCGGCGGATGGCGCGGGCCATGAAGTACGTCGCGCCCCAGAGGAAGGCGAGCATCGCCAGCGTCATCGCGATGAGAAGCGGCTCGCTTTGGACGCGCTGTGCGAGTGGTGCGGTGGACCACAGCCGCAGCGTGAAGGGGTACTCGCTGCCGCCGATGACGCGCGACGCCGATCGCGCGGCCCCGGGAACGTCGCCAGAGGGCGGGAGGTCGTCGGCGTCCAGGCGCCACGCCATTCCGTCTGGCGCGAGCGGCGCAAGAAAGCGCTCGGCGAATGCCGCCAGCAGGATCGTTCGCTCGCCACCGGATCGCCACAGTACCAGCACACTGCCGCCATCGGTGCTGAACACGCGCTGCCCGCGCGAGGGAAGCTGGCCGCCAGCCTCGCGCCACACGTTACTGAGCGCATTCGCAAGCTTCCAAGGGTTCGGGCGGGGACTGACACCGACTTCGTCGCGATAGACCTCGGCCGTGCCGCGCGTGATGAGCCAGCGACCACTATCGAGGCCCTCTTCAATCTGCGCAGCCACACGTCGGGCATCTTCGTGATCGCCCATGGCGAGCAGCGCGACGCGCTGACCGCCGAGACCGGCCAGCTCGGCCGGGAGATTGTCCGTGCGGGTCGCGCCCAAGGCTGCGAGCCGACGATAGGCGTCGAGCGCCCCGGGGAAGTCGTTCGTCTTGCGAAGGACCCTTGCGAGTCTCAGCAAGGCTCCTGCACGCACGGCCTTCTCACGATGATCAACGAGCTGGCGGTACTTGTCCGCGGCAGAGGCCAGCTGCTGCTGACCGAACTCGACTACCTCGATGCTGTCAAACACACCAAGCGGCGGCGAGTGGTCATCCTCTGGGACGAAGGGGAGCGCGCTCTCGGGTGCCACGACCACCCCGTCTGGCCCGGCCGTGAAGATCACGGCCGCATCGATCGCTGGGAGGGGAGTTACGGGGCTTGCGAGCCAGCTGCTCAACCGCTCGCCGGTTTCGGCGAGCTTGCCGCGGATGGCGGCCGCGACGAGGTCCGCGCGCTGCTCGAGCTGTTCGCGGACGCGTTGCTCGTCCAGGGCGCGTTGCTGCACGACCAGCCGCCACCCGAACCAGCCGAGCGCCGTCGTCACCACCACCGTCGTGGCCAGGAGCGACACCAGCAGCGCGTTCGGTCTGCCGAACACTGTATTGGTATCTTACTGGTGCGGATTCCGGTCAGCGTCAGCGATCTGTCAGGTTTCGGTCAGCGCGAAGGCTCCAGCTCAACGACGCCGAGGACGCAAACGGGTCAAGCACACGCCCGGCTCCTCATGTCGTCGAGCGACCGTCGGTCCTCTCGCGATTCCGCCGCCAGCGAGCCAACTCGGCACGCAGGGGTCCCCAGTACTCACGGTCTGAGGCTGCGACCGAGTCCTGTTCGGCGCGGAGGGCCCGTTCTGTGCGCTCGCCGTTGCCACGGAGCGCTGCGCGTACCGCCGGCCGCCCAGCGGCCAGGCGCTGTGCCATTCGAGGATAGCGGCGACACAGAGCCACGAGGATGGCTGGCGTCCTGGCCTCGCGCAGCCAGAAGGCGACCTGCGACCGCGCTGGGTTCGGAGGCCTGCGATCGTAATCGGCTTCAATCAGGCGTCGGACCATCGGCCAGTCTTTGTCTCGCTGCGTCTTCTTGGCTCGGACCAGGTCCGCGAGCGCGAGCACGTGCACGCGCCCGGCACCCATCAGTTGCAGAGTGCGCCGGCGCGTCCACAGTCGGTCGAATGGCTCGCAGCCATGCAGGGAGGACATGATGTCGATCCGCAGGCCTTCGGTTCCTCTGGCCGCGCATCGGAAATGACACGCATGCCCTCGGCGCAGGACCTCCGCGCTCAGCGGAGGGACGAATACCGGCGTCGCGCGCAGTTGCTGGAGGGCCGCTCGAAGGCGCGTCAGGTTCCGCTCATCGGCGAGCACGGCGAGGTCGACGTCGCGGCTGAACTCGGCGGCGCCGTAGAGAATGCACGCCTGACCGCCCATCAGGAGTGCCCGAACGCGGTGTGTCCGGAAAGTAGAAAGGACTCTGTGAATCGGGCTCTGGCTCAAGCGATCCCCCCAACGCCCGGAACGTCGTCCACAGCTTTGTCGACTCGGTGAACCGCTGTTGCGGTGTCAGCGCCCACCAGGCCAACACCTCGGGGTCGTCGATCATCGCGGATTCCCCCGCGCGCCGAGCCATGACGCCATCATCCTAGCGCGATTTCCTCTCTTCGGCTCGTGCGGCGCTGAGCAGGTTGGATCGACGCCCGTGATGGCGATGGAGGAAGCTTCAGGGCGTGCGTTCGAGGATAGCTGGATTGGCCCCAGGAATACCAAGCGGGCGCCCGCACGAGACATTCACGAGGTCACGAAAGCGACGCGAATTGCGGCCAGCGGGCGTACCCCGTCATGTTCCAGGCTCCTCACCAGACCGGCGCCCTGACAGTGCCGTGACAATGCCCGGACTCCCGTGGGCGTAAAACTCCCGGCGTGGGCCAGCCCGTCCGGCCGCGCCCTCCGCGACGCCAGGCCCTCCTGTTGCTGGTCGCCATCCTGGCCCTTGCCTGGTGCTGGTCGCGCTGGGTCTGTGGCTGGTCACGCAGGAACGTCAACTCGAAGACAGGCGGCGCATCGAAGCGCGGCAGCTTCTCGTCGTGCAGGTGCGGCAGGAATTGTTGTCGCGGCTCGAAGCCAAGCCGTTTTCGATCCGAGAGCTGCTGGCCCGTGTGCGCGCGCTGCTTCGGCGCGAGCAGCCGCCGAGCGCGCTGCTGGATGAGTTGATCGTGGACGATGTCACGATTGACTTCCGGCGGTACGAAGCGCGCAGAACCGGTCGCGCGCCGAACGACGCGCGTCTCGACATGACGCGCAGAGAGTTTCAGATTCTCCGGGCGCTGGCCTCGCGCGCGGGCGAGGTCGTGACCCGCGAGGAACTGCTCAATCAGGTGTGGGGGCTGGAAGTCTTTCCCACGACGCGCACCGTGGACAATCACATCGCGGGCCTGCGCGCCAAGCTGGAGCGAGATCCCGCCCAGCCGCGGCACCTGCTCACCGTCCGCGGCGTCGGGTACAAGTGGGTGCCGTAGATGGCGATGGATGAAGTCTCAGCGGGCGCGTTCGCGGTCCCTGATGCGGCGCATGGCCTCGTCCAGGGTCAGATCACCCAGTATCTCGCGTCTTTCGGACGTGTAATCACCACGCCCCGGGTCGTACTGCATCAGAAACCGGATCGCGCCAGAGACGCCAAGCCGTTCCGTGAGGGCGCGCCATCCCTCGGCTCGGATCTCGTATGCCGACATGTGTGACGCTGGTGCCTGGCTCATGTGGCGAGTTCCTGTTGGAAATCGACGGGATTCTTGATCGTCGTCCGCAGGAGGCCGGCATGCTGTCGCCCGAGGCCGACCAATCCGTCGTCGCAAGTGAGCAGGGCGCGGGCGCCGGCCGCTTCGGCGTAGGAGACGTGCAGCGAATCGAGTGGAGCGAACCCGAGCGCGGAAAGCTCCATGGCGCGACGCTCCACCTCGGGCGAATGCGCGACCTCCACCGTGGCGTGATCGATCCACAGCGCCGCGGCCAGCGGTGGGTCTTCGCGGGGGTTCGCGTCGTTCTCGATCAGCAGCGCCGGCGACCGAATCAGCGCGAGCCGGACGCGTTCGGCCTGCTCAATGATGATCGTGACGGCCTCTGCCTCGCGGCGGATGCGCGGCTGCCGCTGGTCGTCAAAGGGGCGCTTGAAGCAGCACATATCGAGATAGATGCCGTCCAAAGGCGGTGTGATCATACCTCTCCTGCCGAGGATAGCCCGGATGGCCTTCGGAGTGCCACGCGGGCACTGCACCGTCGCGACAGCACAAGACACCCAGACCTGGCAGGCTGGTGCCCCCAGGTGACGTCCCATGACGAAGATTTCGTGTCGATTTTGCCTTCGTGGCCGCTGCCGATGACACACGACCTTGCCTGGGTGGCTATCGTTGCAGTGAAGCTGACGCAGGACTGAGGAGTCGGAGTAGGAATGACCATCGCTGATCACCCCCTCCACGGATCCGGACGTGCG